>CATPCO010000539.1 GCA_955652925.1 uncultured Xanthobacteraceae bacterium
CTTTGCGGCATCGCTCTGGGCCGGAGGGAAGGCGCTCGTTTCCTTTGCTTCCATCCTCATCATCATGCCGGTCGTAACCTTTTATTTGATCTGCGATTGGCACGGCATGCTGGACATCCTCGACAGCTGGGTGCCGCCGCACCGCCGCGAGACTGTGCGCGAAATCGCTCGCGAGATCGACCTCGCGATGTCCGGCTTTCTGCGCGGCCAACTCGGCGTGTGCTTCTTTCTCGGCCTTTATTATGCAATCGCTCTGACCTTGGTCGGTCTTAATTTCGGACTGCTCATCGGAGTGCTGGCTGGGCTCGTCACGTTCGTGCCCTATATCGGATCGCTATCGGGTCTTTTGGTCGCAACCGGCGTCGCGATCGCGCAGTTCTGGCCCGACTGGAAATGGATCGTGGCGGTGATCGCGATCTTCCTGGTCGGACAGTTCGTCGAGGGCAACATCGTCTCGCCAAAATTTGTCGGCGAGCGCGTCGGGCTGCATCCGGTCTGGGTCATATTCGCCATGTTCGCGTTCGGGTACCTCTTCGGTTTTGTCGGCCTGCTCGTGGCGGTGCCGCTCGCAGCCGCCATCGCCGTGTTGTTTCGCTTCGGATTGCGCCAGTATCTCGCAAGCCCCTACTATAAGGGAGAAGAGCCGGTCTGATGCGCAGCGCTCCGCGGCAGCTTGCGCTTGCCCTCGAGCATTCCGAAAGCTTTGCGCGCGAGGATTTCTTGAGCGGAGCGTGCAATGCGGCGGCGCTTGCGCTGATTGAGGCTTGGCCGCACTGGCCCGGCAACATTGTCGTTCTTACCGGTCCGGAAGGATGCGGGAAGAGCCACCTCGCCGCCATCTGGGCAAACATCGCGGGAGCTCGGACGATTGCGGCACGGGTGCTTGATCGGCTCATCGTGCCGAGCGCGCTCGCCACCGGGGCCTTGGTGATTGAAGATCTGGTCCCGCAAGATTTCGACGAACGTGCGCTTTTTCACCTCCTCAATCTCGCGCGCGAAGAGGATGCATTCGTGCTCATGAGCGCGCGCACCGCCCCCGCGGGATGGACATTCGCCATTCCTGATCTTGCTTCGCGCGTTATGGCAATCCCGCAGGTTGCATTGTCCGCACCGGACGATGTTCTCTTGCGCGCCGTCCTGGTGAAGTCATTCACAGACCGGCAGATCGCGGTTGACGAAAGCTTGATCGTTTATCTCTCGCGGCGAATTGAGCGCTCGTTCGCAGCGGTGCGGGCCATCGTGGCGCGGCTGGACGAAGAGGCGATGCGGCGCAAGCGCCCGTTAACCAGGGCCTTGGCGGTAGAAGTGCTGGGTTCCCCGTCAGCTTGACGGGAAATTCACACCAGCGACATATCGTGCGGTGCACTATATTATCATCGGGCTGTCACACCTGACGCCCATTCTGTCGCCCGCATCAAAGGCATGTTCCGGTCATGGCTGAACGAAGCCAAGCCATTGCTGAAAAAGACGAAACCACAACTGAGGCAAGCTGGGACGCACGTTCCGCCGGCGTGCCCGAGGCGGATTTGCTGGCAAGCCCGGAGCGCTTCATCAATCGAGAGCTGTCTTGGCTCCAGTTCAACCGGCGCGTTCTGGAGGAAGCTGAAAACGAGGCCGACCCTCTCCTGGAACGGGTCCGATTCCTCTCGATTTCAGCAAACAATCTCGACGAGTTCTTCATGGTCCGCGTGGCTGGTCTCAAGGGCCAGTTGCGCGCGGGTGTCAGCACCAAAAGCCCCGATGGTCTCACGACTGCCGAACAGCTCGCGCGCATCGCGGAAGCGGTGTCGGCGCTGGCTTCCGATCAGCAGGCGTGGTGGCGGGCCTTGCGACAGGCTCTGACCCAGCAAGGCATCGTGCTGGTCGATGGTCCCGAGGTGAGCAAGAAGGAGAGGGCCTGGCTCGAGGACCATTTCCTGCGTCAGATTTTCCCTCTGCTCACTCCGCTTGCCATCGATCCCGCCCATCCATTTCCGTTCATACCCAATCTCGGCTTCACGATCGCGCTTCAACTCGTGCGCGTCGGCGATCGCAAGGCAATGGACGGGCTCATTCGAATTCCGGGCAAGATCGACCGGTTCATTCGCCTGCCGGGCGCCGATGGGGCCGCAGGCGAGCGCGTGATCACGCTCGAGCAGGCAACGGGCCTTTTCATCGGGCGATTGTTTCCCGGCTACACCGTCAAAGGCCAAGGCGCGTTCCGCGTCATCCGCGATTCGGAGATCGAGATCGAGGAAGAGGCGGAGGACCTCGTGCGTGAGTTCGAGACCGTGCTCAAGCGGCGCCGGCGCGGATCGGTCATCCGTCTTGAGCTCGAAGCGAGCATGCCGCTGCAACTGCGGATGCTGGTGCAGCGTGCTCTGTCGTGCGCGGACGACGAGGTCTTCCTGGTCGACGGCGTGCTGGCGCTCAACGAGCTGTCACAGCTGATCGGCCTGCTCAATCGGCCCGACCTCGAGTTCAAA
The DNA here is from genome assembly GCA_955652925.1 of uncultured Xanthobacteraceae bacterium. Taxonomy (GTDB): domain Bacteria; phylum Pseudomonadota; class Alphaproteobacteria; order Rhizobiales; family Xanthobacteraceae; genus VAZQ01. The sequence goes on from CATPCO010000539.1 coordinate 2,466, forward strand.
CCCTATAATCCGCGCTATCCCGAACGCATTCGCGATCATGCCGGCGATTGTTTCGCCGCCATTCGTCAGAAGGACCTCGTTGTCCATCATCCCTACGAGTCGTTTGATGTCGTCGTGCAATTCCTGCAGCAGGCCGCGCGCGACCCCGATGTCGTTGCGATCAAGCAGACGCTCTACCGGACGTCGGCCGAATCGCCCATCGTGCGGGCGCTGATTGAGGCTGCCGAGGCGGGAAAATCAGTCACCGCGCTGATCGAGCTCAAGGCGCGTTTCGACGAAGAGGCCAACATCCGCTGGTCGCGCGCACTCGAGCGCGCGGGCGCGCAGGTCGTCTACGGCTTCATCGAGCTCAAGACCCATGCCAAGCTCTCAATGGTCGTTCGCCGCGAAGGCGGGGCGCTTGCTTCCTATGTTCATGTGGGAACCGGCAATTATCACCCGGTCACGGCCAGGATATATACCGACCTCTCGTTCTTCACGTCGGATCCCGTGATCGCGCGCGATGTCGCGCGCATCTTCAATTACGTGACCGGCTACGCGGAGCCCGCTGAGCTGGAGAGGATGGCGGTTTCGCCGCTCACGATGCGCGAGCGCATCGGCGAGCATATCGAAGAGGAGATCGCCCATGTGCGCGCCGGGCGGCCAGGCGCGATCTGGGTGAAGGACAACGCCCTCGTCGATCCGGGAATTATCGACCTGCTCTACAAAGCTTCGGGCGCGGGCGTTTCGGTCGATCTGGTCGTGCGGGGTATTTGCTGTCTGCGCCCCGGTCTGCCTGGGCTGTCGGAGAATATTCGCGTCAAATCGATCGTGGGGAGGTTCCTGGAGCACAGCCGCATCTATTGCTTCGGAGCAGGCTACGGCCTGCCGCACCCTAAATCGGCCGTCTACATTTCGTCAGCCGACATGATGCCGCGCAATCTGGACCGCCGGGTGGAAGTCCTCTGCCCGATTCTCAACCCGACCGTACATGAGCAGGTCCTCGACCAGATCATGGTGGCGAATCTCAAGGACAATGAGCAGAGCTGGAAATTATTACCCGACGGCTCCTCGAATCGCCTAAAACCGGTCGAGGGCGAGGAGCCCTTCAACGCGCACAAATACTTCATGACCAATCCGAGCCTGTCGGGTCGTGGCAAAGCCAAAGAATCATCCCCGCGTAGTCTTATACGCCGCCTCGACCGCCCTTAGACGGCGCGTTGCCACCATGAATACTGCGCAAGGTCGCCTCGATTACGGGCCGCCCGCTGGCGTGATTGACATTGGCTCGAACTCGGTCCGGTTGGTGGTCTACGAAGGCCTCACCCGCAGCCCCACCCCGATCTTTAACGAGAAGGTGCTCGCCGGCCTTGGGCGCGAGGTACAGACGAAGGGCCTGTTGACGGAAGAAGCCGTCGACAAGGCGCTTGCGGCGCTGCGACGCTTCCGCGCGCTCTGCGATCGCCTCGATGTTGCGCCGCTATGGGCGATTGCAACCGCTGCCTGTCGTGACGCCAAGAACGGCAGGGCCTTCGTTGCCGAGGCGGAGCGCATCTGCCGGACCGAGATTACCATCCTGTCCGGCAAGCGCGAGGCAGAGTTGTCGGCCCTTGGCGTCGTGTCGGGTTTTCACAAGCCGGACGGCATCGTCGGAGACCTCGGCGGAGGGTCGCTCGAGCTGACCGAAGTCCACGGGCACCGGATAAGACCTGGCGTGACGCTCCCGCTGGGCGGTCTCGCGCTGCAGGACATTTCCTCGAAGTCGATCAAGAAAGCGGAGAAGATCGTCCGCAGCGAGCTGGCAGATGCGCCTTTGCTCGAAGGCGGGAAGGGCCGAACCTTCTATGCCATCGGCGGCACGTGGCGGGCGCTTGCGCGCCTGCACATGTGGCAGACCGGCTACCCGCTACATGTCATGCACGGCTATACGATGTCCGAGACCGAGGCATTCGACTTTTCCAGCCTGGTCCATCGCGTAGACCCGGAAACGCTCTCCCGCATCGAGGTGGTCACTGACGCGCGGCGGCCGCTCCTCGCCTATGCGGCGGTGGTGCTTGAAAATTTGGTGCGGCTCGCGCGCCCCAAGCAGGTTGTCTTTTCCGCCCTCGGTGTGCGCGAAGGGCTGCTTTATTCCATGCTCGATCCCAAGGTGCGCGAGCAGGATGCGCTTCTCGCCGCCGCCCGGGAGCTCAACGTGTTGCGCTCGCGCTCCCCCGCTCACGGGACGGAACTAATCGAATGGACCGATCGGTTCATGGCCTCCTCGGGTCTCGATGAAAGCGCGGAGGAGCGCCGGTTGCGCCATGCTGCGTGTCTGCTTGCGGATATCGGCTGGCGCGCCCATCCGGACTATCGCGGGGAGCAGTCCGTCAACATTATCGCTAATGCCGCATTCGTGTCGGTCGATCATCCCGGCCGCACCTTCATCGCGCTGGCGGTGTTCTTTCGCCATGTGGGGCTCGTGGACGAAGAGCTTTCGCCCCGGCTGCGCGAGCTTGCCTCGGCACGGCTTCTCGATCGCGCACGCGTCTTGGGTGCCGCGCTGCGCGTGGCCTATCTGGTCTCAGCCTCCGCGACCGGCGTGCTGCCGAAAACTCCCATGGTGGTCGAGCGCGGCCGGCTCGTGCTCCACCTCGGCGGTGCTTTCAAGACGCTCGCGGGCGAGCGGGTCTTTGTCCGTTTGCGCCAGCTTGCGCGCCTGATCGGCCGCGAGCCGGTGATGGAAACAGAAGAGGGAGGACGGACGACAGACGACGGATAAAGCCGCCCGGTTAATCCGTCATCGGTCGTTCGTCCGCTGTCGTCCGATCCACCGCCACCACCCGGCCGCGCTCGATTGCCAGCGAGAGCCGGCCTTGCTTGAGAGCAAGCGCCCTCTCGCCAAACAACTCGCGCCGCCAGCCGTGGAGGGCCGGCACGTCCGCTTCGTCATCGGCAGCGATGCGCTCGAGATCACCGACCGTCGCGATGACCTTGGCGGCGACGCCGTGCCGTTCGGCGGTCATGCGCAGCAGGACTTTGAGCAGCTCCACCGTTGCCTGGCCGTTCACCGCTGGTTTCGGGCGGTCGAGCCACGGCAGCGACTTGGGATCACGTGCGAGCCCGCGGCGCACCGCGGCCACAATGGCCTCGCCCCATTTCGAGCGCTCAAAGCCGCGCGGCAGCGAACGCAGGCCGCCGAGCCGCTCGATCGTGGTGGGGGCCTGCACCGCGATGTCGCCGATGGCCTCGTCCTTGAGGACGCGCCCGCGCGGCACGTCACGCTCCTGTGCCTCGCGCTCCCGCCAGGCCGCAACCTCGATCAGCACGGCGAGCTCTTTCGGTTTACGCACACGGGTTTTCATGCGCTCCCAGGCGTGCTCCGGCTCGAACCGATAGGTATCCGGGGAAGTGAGCGCCTTCATCTCCTCGCGCATCCAATCGATGCGCCCGCGCGCTTCGAGGTCGGCTGCAAGCTTCAGGTAGATGTCGCGCAAGTGAGTGACATCGGAAATTGCGTAGGCGAGCTGTGCCGTGCTCAGTGGCCGGCGCGTCCAGTCGGTGAAGCGATGCGACTTGTCCAGACTGTCGCCGGTGACGCGCTGTACGAGTTGGTCGTACGAAATCGAATCACCATAGCCGAGCACCATCGCGGCGACCTGAGTGTCGACAATCGGGCGCGGAATGAGATTGGCTTCATGCCAGCAGATTTCGATGTCCTGCCGCGCAGCATGGAAAACCTTGGTGACATTCTCGTTCGCCATCAAATCGAAGAAAGGCTGAAGCTTTATGCCCTCGGCGAGCGCGTCTATGACGAGCGCCTCGTCCGGACTGGCCATTTGAGCGACGCAGAGACGCGGATAATAGGTGCTCTCGCGCAGGAATTCGGTGTCGACTGTGACGAAGGGATGTCGCGCCATCCGCGCGCAGGCCTCGGCAAGCTCCGCGGTGGTCGTGAGGGGCTGCATGTGGAGCTAGATAGCGCAGGCGAGCCGCTTTGTCAGGCTTGCATTGGTGCCTGCTAACAACTCGTTGAGTTGCGGCCGCGCAGCGCGCGGCGCCGAAACGCCGCGCCGGCGAGCGAACGGGGGTCGCCGGCGCTTGCTATGAACCGTGCAATTCCTTGACAAGCCTTGTTGCGCATGTGCCTTTCCGCGCGCTACGAGGCCGTTCCGATGCATCGCTATCGCACCCATAGCTGCGGCGAGTTACGTGAAGCAGACATCGGCAGGGACGCGCGCCTGTCGGGCTGGTGTCATCGCATCCGCGATCATGGCGGCTTGTTGTTCATCGATTTGCGAGATCACTACGGGATCACCCAAATCGTTGCCGACCCTGATTCGCCGGCGTTCAAGGAAGCAGAGAAGTTGCGATCCGAGTGGGTGATTCGGATCGATGGAAAAGTGCGCAGGCGCCCTGCCGGAACCGAAAATCCGGAACTGCCAACCGGCGCGGTGGAGGTCTATGTCCGCGAGATCGAGGTGCTGGGACCCGTGGTCGGCGATCTGCCCATGCAGGTGTCCGGCGATGATAAATATCCTGAAGATCTGCGGCTGAAATATCGCTTCCTCGATTTGCGCCGTGACCGGCTCCATCAGAATATCATGATGCGCGGCGCGATTATCGATTCCATCCGGCGGCGCATGAAGGAGCAGGGCTTCTTCGAGTTCCAGACGCCCATTCTTACCGCATCCTCCCCCGAGGGCGCGCGTGACTATCTTGTGCCGTCGAGGCTGCACCCGGGAAAGTTCTATGCGCTGCCGCAGGCGCCGCAGCAATTCAAGCAGCTGATCATGATCGCGGGGTTCGATCGCTATTTTCAGATCGCGGCCTGCTTTCGCGACGAGGACGCCCGCGCCGATCGCTCTCCGGGCGAGTTCTATCAGCTCGACCTGGAAATGAGCTTTGTTACCCAGCAGGACGTGTTCAACGCGGTTGAGCCGGTGATTCGCGGCGTGTTCGAGGAGTTCTCGGGCGGCAAGCAGGTGACGCCGAAGTTTCCTCGCATCCCGTACGCGGAATCGCTCGTGAAATACGGCACCGACAAGCCCGATCTGCGCAACCCCCTCGTCATTGCCGACGTGAGCGAGGAGTTCAACGACCCAAGGGTCACCTTCAGGGCGTTCAAGAGCATCATCAGCGCGGGCGGGGTGGTGCGAGCAATTCCGGCGCCGGGCGCGGCGGCCCAGCCGCGGTCCTGGTTCGACAGGCTGGTCGATTGGGCGCGCAGCGATCTCGGCGCCGCGGGATTGGGCTACATCGTCTTTGACCGCGCTGTGGCGGATGAGCTCGAGGCCACCGGACCAATCGCCAAGTTCGTCCACATCGATCCGCTCACTCGAATGGCGGAAAAGGCGGGGCTGCGGTCAGGGGATGTGCTGTTCTTCTCCGCCGGGAGACCGTTAGAGGCCGCAAGAGTAGCCGGCTCAGTGCGAACACGACTTGGCCAGGAGCTGGGTCTGATCGCCAGGGACCGCTTCGACCTGTGCTGGGTGGTCGATTTCCCCATGTACGAGTGGAATGAACAAGAGAAGAAGATCGACTTCTCCCACAACCCGTTTTCCATGCCGAACATGGATGTGGAGGAATTTTTGGCGCTTGATCCGAAGGATCGGGAAAAGATCCTCTCGCTGCGGGCCATCCAGTACGATCTCGTCTGCAACGGGGTCGAGCTTTCTTCAGGCGCCATCCGCAATCATCGTCCGGAGGTCATGAAGAAGGCGTTCGCCATTGCCGGCTATGAAGAGAGTGTGCTGGAGCAGAAATTCGGCGGCATGCTGCACGCGCTGTCCATGGGTGCACCGCCGCACGGGGGGATCGCCCCCGGAATCGATCGCATCGTGATGCTTTTATGCAGGGAGGAGAACCTGCGGGAAGTCGTGCTGTTTCCGATGAATCAGCGTGCCCAGGACCTGATGATGGGCGCCCCGTCGGAAGTCTCGCCGCGCCAGTTGCGCGAGCTCCATATCCGTCTCGATCTGCCTGAGAAGGCGCGCTAGCCGCGCGTGCGCCTGTGGGGTGCTTGTAGCCCGCATGAGCGAAGCCGCCTTCGCAAGGCTTCGGCGGCCTTGCTCCAAGTTGGCCCGTCGAAGCTTCAGCGAAGACGGGCGATATGCGGGAGCACCTTCCCGGATTTCGCTTCGCTCATCCGGGCTACAGA
>CATPCO010000540.1 GCA_955652925.1 uncultured Xanthobacteraceae bacterium
CAAACCCTAAAGAAGTTCTGGCCTGCGCCCGTTGTGTATTAAACGATCGTTACGAGCCCGCGATGCCCGCCGTGTTCGAACGTATACCCCCGGGAACCACATCCGCTCGCTGCGAATTAAGCGGCCACAGCCCACGGAGGGGAGTTGCAGTGGTTGGGTCCCGGGACGAGTACCGCCGGCATGCGGCGGAGTGCGTAAGGCTCGCTCAAAAGGTACAGAATCCCCGCGACAAGGCGCTGTTGCTGGCCATGGCAGATTGCTGGATTCGGCTGGCCGAGGAGGCAGCCAAGCGCGACCAACGGATCAAGACCGAGGGAAGGAAATAGGAGGCCCGCAACGCTTTCGGACCGCCTTGGTTCCGCAGGAAACACGGTTCCGCGATTGGAACTTTCGCCATTCCCTGCCGGTTGGCACCCCGAGTTTAACAACGAATTCGGGGGTGCGCATGCAGAGCCCCGCCAAGTTCAGGGAATACGCCGAGGAATGCAAGCGACTGGCGAAGACCGCGGCAAACGAGACGGACCGCGCTGCTTGAGATTGCTCAAGCCTGGTTGGCATGCGCCGAGCAAGCGGAGCGAAAGGGCAAACCGCGGCGTACGCCAGTACAGGATCATTGAGGCGCGCCGTTTCGACCGCGCGTCGCAGTGCGCCAGCGCGTTCGTTACGGATGTCTCCGCGGGCGCATTTGCCCGGCCAGAAAAAAAGCCCCGCCGAAGCGGGGCTGAAGTGTAGGAGGAAACGCCCATGATTAGGCGGTGATACCGTTATCCATTTCGAGCGCGCTGCCAACCCTGAATTTCATTCTTGTGCCGGAATTGCGAAGGGTGTCTCTTTTCTGTCACACTTGACTCGATGCAGAGCAAGAACCGCCAGCGCAATCTCGGATTTTTCTTCGATCACGTCACGCGGCGCCTGGCCGACAAGATCGCCATTGTTGATCTGTTTGGCGGGCGTGAGCGCATAAGTACTTATCGCGATCTCGACGCGCGCATGAATGCGGTCGCAAGCATGGTCGCGCGTTTGGGTGTGCGTCCGGGCGAGCGCGTGGCCATGCTCGTCGGCAATCGAACGGAGTTCATCGAATTTTTCTTCGGATCGATGCGCGCCGGTGCAATCCCGCTTGCGCTCAATACCCGGCTTGCCGCCGAGACCCTCGAGCACATCATTGCCGACGCCCGCTGCACCCTTGCGATCATTGATCCATCGAGCCACCGGGACGCCCTTGCAATCGGGCGCCGGCTCGCGCTTGCCCGAACGCTCCTGCTCGACACGGCAAGCGACGGCTTCCTCTCCTTCGAGAACGAAATGGCAAAGCCGGCGATCCCGGTGGAGCCCCCTGCCGTCGCAGATGATGCCCAGGCGTTTCAGCCCTATACGTCGGGCTCAACCGGCCGCCCCAAGGGCGCCATTATGACCCACCGGGGCATGCTCTGGTATGTCGCCTATAATCAGCGCCATTGGCCGTCGTCTCAGCATGATCGAGGCCTCGTCGCGCTGCCGCTGTTTCATAAAAATGCGTTGCGCGGCACGGTCAAGCCGATGCTCTATGCGGGCGGATCATTCGTGCTCATGCCGCGTTACGAGCCGCGCGCTTACCTCGAAGCGCTCGCCAGGTACAAGTGCACCTACTCGCGCGGAGTTGCGGCGGTGTTCACCATGTTTCTCCAGCATCGCGATTATATCGAAGAGCTCGATCTGAGCGCGCTGCGCAGCATGACCATCGGCTCCGCGGTCGTGACGCCGGAGCTGCTCGATGCCGTCGAGCGGGCGCTGCCTCATGTCAAAGTATCCGAGAGCTACGGATTGACCGAGGGCGGCAGCCCCTTGCGGGCGCCGATTGACGGGCGGCCTGTGCCGCGCGGCAGCCCCGGCTCGGCTGCGCCGGAGATCGAGGTGAGACTCGTCGATGGCAACGGCGAGGATGCAGAGGAAGGCGAGCTGTGGATTCGCTGCCCGTATGTGTGTCTCGGCTATTACAACGAGCCCGAGATCACGCGCCAGAAGCTCACCGATGGATGGCTGCACACCGGCGATATTTTCTGCAAGGATAAAGCGGGTTTCTTCTATTTCCGCAGCAGGATCGACGACATGTTCAGTTGCGGCGGCGAGAGCGTCTACCCGAAAGAGGTTGAAAACCTGCTGTTCTCGCATCCCGAGGTGGTCAATGCGGTCGTGACGCCAGTAACGCATGCGGTGAAAGGCTTCGTCCCTGCCGCCATGGTCATTGCACGCGCAGGCTCAACCGTGACCGCCGACGACATCAAGTCCTATTGCCTGGAAAAAGGACCTGCCTATTCCCATCCCCGCTTCGTCGACATTGTTCCGGCGCTCCCGCTCAACGGCGCCGGCAAGATTGACCGCGGCATCGTGCAGGCCAAACTGCAGACGGCCTATGCGCAATCAGAGTGAATGCTGTAGGGTGCGCAAAGGCGCGCGCACGGTTAGCAAGCCCGGAAAGCAGTGACGCGCCGTGCGCACCGGTTCGGCCGGCATTACAACATGCGAAAGAACGTGCGCACGCGCCGTGTCCGAGCTTGTGGTTGTCTTGGCGGCTGTACCGGCGCTTTGTGCACCCTACACCTGAAGGGGGAATCAAAATGTTGTCAGACGCCGACCGCAACAAGGCCGCCGACATCCTGATCAAGGCGGAAAAGGAGCGCAAGCAAGCGACCCAGCTTTCAACCACCTGGCCGGCCATCACCATTGATGATTCGTATGCCATCTCGCGCGAGGTCGCGCGGCGCAGAATGGCAGCCGGCGCCAAGCTCATCGGCCACAAGGTCGGATTGACCTCGAAGGCCATGCAGCGTTCTTCCCAGATTGACGAGCCCGATTATGGGCACCTGTTCGATGACATGATGATCGCGGACGGAGCGAAGATTCCGCATGACAAATATTGCCGCCCGCGCGTCGAGATCGAGCTGGCGTTTATTATGGGGAAGTCCCTGCGCGGGCCGGGAGTGGGCCTTCCCGAAGTGCTGCGTGCGACGGAGTACGTCGTTCCCGCGATCGAGATTGTGGATGCGCGCTTGGTCGACCCGCGCAAGATCGTCGACACGGTGGCGGATAACGGAGCCGCGGCAGGCATCGTCACAGGAGGCCGGCCTGTCGGCCCGCTCGACGTGGATCTGCGCTGGGTCGGCGGCATCATGTACAAGAATTCCGAAATCGAGGAGACTGGCGTCGCCGCCGGCGTTCTCGGCCATCCAGCCCTTGGGGTTGCATGGCTTGCCAACAAGCTCGGAGCGCACGATGTGACGCTTGAACCCGGCCATCTCGTGCTGGCAGGCTCGTTCACACGCGTCGTACATGCCCAGAAAGGCGATACCCTGCACGCCGACTTCGGCGCACTCGGGGCCATCGCAGTGCAATTTGTTTGAGGTTCCCGCCGCCGTAGCCCGGGCTGAGCGCAGCGAAACCCGGGATCTGCCCCCGGATTTCGCTTCGCTCAATCCGGGCTACACTCGCTGGAGCTACATGCATGAATGTCGAACTGCCGAGAACGGCGCTTGCCCGCAATGTCCGCCGCCTGGGTCATCTTGATCTCGCCGGAGCAGGTCAGGTCACGATCAGCGACGGCCGTGCCTTCGTGGGGCATATTCCCAACAACGATCTTCTCGGTACCTCCATCATTGATATTTCCGACCCGCGCAAGCCTCGCGTGGTCGCGACCGTGACGCTCGATGATCCACTCTCTCACAGCCACAAGGTGCGGGTGGCCGGCGACATTATGGTCGTCAACCATGAGCGCAACATGAGCAGGATCGGCCGTCGCGCGGAGCAGTTGCCGGCGGTCAGGCGCGCATTGACCGAAGAGCTCAACCGTTCGCCGACATCGGCGGAGATCGCCACCCGCATGAACGTATCGGAAGAGGACCTGCGGCTCGCCGAGGCGTTTGAGCAGCGCGGTTATGAGAACGGCGGATTCAAAATCTATGATATCAGCGTGCCTGCACGCCCAAAGCTGATCTGCTATGCGAAGACCGGCGGCATAGGCGTTCACCGCTTCGATCTCGACGAGCGCTATGCCTACATCTCGACCGAGATGAAGGGCTATGTCGGAAACATTCTGGTCATCTACGATCTGCGCGATCCCAAGACGCCGCAGGAAGTCGCGCGCTGGTGGCTGCCCGGGCAGCATGTTGACGGGGGCGAGGCGCCGGCCTGGGCAGGGCGGCGGCATCGGCTGCATCATGCGTTGCGCTTCGGGACCCAGATGTGGGCGAGCTGCTGGCACGCCGGATTCTATGTGGTTGATGTGAGCGACCTTGCGCAACCCAAAACCGCCGGCCACTACAACTATCATCCGCTGTTTCCAGAGCCGACCCACACCGTGATGCCGGTAGCGGACAAGATCAGGGGCCGCCGCATCGCGCTCGCGATCGATGAGGAGGATCAGGCGCAGAGCGCGAGCGAAGAGGAAGCGCGCCGCGGCCGTGCGCACGCCTGTATTCTCACGTTCGATGTCACCGATCTCGCGGACATCAAGCCGCTCGGCCAATTCCAGGTGAGCGAGCTTGATTCACCTTTCAGCCGCACCAGTGGCGCGCGGTTTGGGGCGCATCAATTTTGCGAGCGCATGAAGGATACGCTCGTTCACGCTGCATGGTTCGGCGGCGGACTGCGCATCATTGACGTTGCCGACCCGCAAAGTCCGCTCGAACTTGGTTATTTCATCCCTCCACCGGTTGCCGGCAGGCCTGCTCCGCAGAGCAATGACGTGGCCCTCGACGAGCGCGGGTTGATTTATCTGGTCGACCGGCATGTCGGGTTCGATGTTTTGGAGTTCCAAGGTTGATCATTGTTCCCGTTCTCCGCGCCGTGAGGCCGCGATGCCCAGCTCCCGCCTTGATCGCATGCGGTCCAGTCCGAGTAGTGATTGGACGATTGACGATGTGTCCGCGCTCTGTCGCGAGCATGGGATCAGGTGCGTTCCGCCGCGCGGTGGCGGGTCACATTGGAAGGTGTCCGATCCAACGCAACGTGATATTTTGACCACCCCGCAACGACGACCAATCAGGTCAATCTACATCCGCAAACTGGTGCGGTTTGTGCAGGCAGTCATGGAAGCACGCAATGCCAAAGCTTGAATATCCCGTCATCATTGAGCCGCTGCCAGAGGATGAGGGGGGTGGGTTTGTCGCCCTTGTGCCGGATCTGCCTGGTTGCATGTCAGACGGCGATACCGCTGAAGCCGCGCTTGCCGCCGTCCACGATGCCGTAGCCGCCTGGGTGGAAGAGGCGACAGCCCTGGGTCGGCCCATCCCACCTCCGTCCCGCCATCTCGTGGCAGCGGAATAACAGAATGTTCACTGCGTCTTCACACCTGCACGGCGATCACGGACGACCGCGCTTGGTATCGCAACAGAGCACCCCAGGCACGCGAAAGATTCGAAAGCGCCTCCTCGGGCGCGAGCGCATGCAGACGCTCACCCTCGCGCGTGAGCAGGGAAAAGCGTTCGAGCTTGGCAAGCGCATCCGCAACCGCAAAATCGGTCTCGACGCCGAAAGCTGCTTCCAGCCATTGCTCGATCCGGCGTTCAAGCTCGGCCTGCGTTAATGCGACCGAGGCAGTACGCAGGAAATAATAGGCGAGAAATGCCTCCTTGCATTCCTGGTCCTCGGCTGAGCCGATGATGTAATCGAAAATGCCGGCGTTGTTGTTCACGTTGCGAAAATAGATGTTGTCGGTCAGCTCGCGCTGATATTTGAGCGCGGCGCGCTGGTAACGCAGCCACTGTCGCATGATGAATGCGATGAGCGCGGCAAGCCCGCTCATGGCCGCAAACGCCCGCTTGAGCTCGTCATGCTCCACTGCCGCGACAGCACCGAGATAGAACCCGATCACCAGAAACAGCACCGTAATGGTCGAGGCAAGGTTGAGCAGAATTGGGATGCCGCCCGCGATCGCCGGGACTCCGAGGGTGAGCGTGTCAAAGATGCTCATCACCACCCGCACGTTCGGGAACAAGGCGTTGAGATCGGTGTTGGCGACATTGCGAAAATATTTGATCAAAACGGAGCCGGGCCGGATCTTCCGCTGCGCCAGGAGTTTGCGCTCGCGCGCAGCAATTTCTCCTTCCGGCTTCGTGGCAGCGAAAACAATGACGTCGTCGTAGACCAAGACCTCATGCGTTTCCTTTCGCAGACCCAGCCACTTGGGTATCTCGACGGTCTCAGGATGATGTCCCCGATGAAAGAAGCGGATATCGCGAAAGTCCTCGATCGAGGCTGCGA
>CATPCO010000541.1 GCA_955652925.1 uncultured Xanthobacteraceae bacterium
ATTCCGAATGCCGAAGCGAACAAGGCATGCCTTCATCCGATTGACGATGCGTGTGCGTTCGCCTACCAAATTTTCGCGTTCGCGCGTCGGACGTTTGGCGTCTTCCTCTTGAAGGCTCGGAATCGCCGCCATGCTGCAATGATCCGGTTCACCCCGTAGCCAGCCAAGGAACGCGCGTTTCAGCAATTCAGTGTCGAGCCGATCGGTCTTGGCTCGGCGATGCTCCCGCGAAACCGCAACGCTCGTCGGGTGGATGACGTAAGCTTCGATGCCTCGGGCCCGCAGCCAGCGCGCCAACCAGAAGCCGTCGCGGCCGGCTTCGAAGGCGACCACCATGCGTGTGATCATACGTCCGCATTTCTAATCCAAGAGGGTGCCGACGCGCTCATTCCGATGCCATCGCCACAATCAAACTGAGACACTACCTCGCGGTCGAAAGGCTGTCGTTTCGTGGCCTCCCCTGATGCCTTGATCCAATCTGCCCGATCCCTACGGCCGGCAAGCTCTTTCGCTTCTTTTTTACGACAAAGTGCAGAACAGCGCTCGTCCACCTTGGGGCAAATCTGCTCGCGTCCCGACGGGCGGCTTGGGAATTAGCGAGCCATGCAAACGGCGCCAGCGCAAGGAGCGTGATGGCAGCCATGACGGCGCGAACGCGGGGCCTGTGTGCAAAATGCCTATGCCTGGTACCATTCAAGAATATTTTTCGGATCAGAGCGGTCGTAGCGTTTCCGTGAAAACGCACCGTGGACGCGTCAACTGCCGGGAAAAGTTCTTCATAGGCCGCGAATGGGTTGGCGTGCCTCGGCTCCGCATAGGCCGCAAACGGATTGGCCCGCAGCGGATTTCGGCCGAGCGTGTGTAAATAAATGAGAATTTCCGCTCGGTCTTCGACGACTTCACTAATCTTGGCGTAAAGCGCAGGCAGGCTCGAGAGCTCACTCAGACTGAGTTCGCACAAACACGCATTGTATGGCGCCTCGTCCTGGACTGGACCCTGCGATCCTTTCAGGAGGAGTTGCGGCGACTGAGCGCGCCCGGGCATCACCCTATGGAAGAACGAATCTTTGGAACTGAGCCAGAGAATGCGGTCGCGCCCGGAGCCGCGCCAAACCGCGAGACTAGCCGCAACCTCGGCGGTGTCTACCCAAAGCGGATGCGTGCGTCGCACCAGAGGAACAGTGCCGAACATTTTTTCTTGCAACACACTCGCGAGATACGAAAGCGTCGGGATAATGCCCTTCTCCGGGTTCCGGCGGAGCGCACCATCGGCCCCATCCGGGGTATCGAGATCGGCTTCCTCAATTTTGTCTGTCTGCACCAATGCCGGCGCGCTTGTTTGTCTTTCACTGATTTGCTTGCTTACGTGTGCGAACCAGGCTCCGAGCATGCGGTGATTGAGATGGGATTGCGGCGTAGGCGAGAGCCGCCGCGTGATCTCGCGCATGTATCGCCGAGATTCCTCGATCGCCTTATCGAGGTCGGGCGGCAGATCGTCGGCATGCAAGACGAGAAGCTGTTGACCGCACTCGCGTTGCTCCATGGTTGTGTAGTCATTGAGAAACCTGACAGCCTCGTCGAATGGGATCCAGCCGGGGCGTATCAGCTCCTCGCCAGTCAGTTTGCTTTGCGGCTCGAGCATAAAAAAATCATCGGAGTCCTGGATGAAATATCGTTGCAACGTGGGAGCGGCGTCCGGAATATAGCCAAAATCCCAGACCAGGCTTGGCTCCTTCACGACGCGTTCCGGTTTGATGGCGACGAGGGCCACCGGCCATTGATACCCGATGAAGGTGTCCTCATCGACATACCAGTAGAACTGATCCATGCACCATTGATGATAGAGCTGCTGATTGACCGTGCGCGCTTTCACGGTCAGGTGCTTGTGGTCGAGCGCGAGCTTCACCAGCTCGCGCGGCGGCACTGCAAGGACGCCATCCTGCGCATCGACCCGAGCCTCGAGCTTGGGCCAGGCCTCTTCGAGCACGACCCGGAAGCTCGGGGAATGGATCACGCGATGGCCCGCGAGCATGAGCTCGCCGAGATGGCGATAGGATCCGTCGGCGATAATGAAATCAGCGTTGAGAAACAGTAGGAACGTCTCTGTAACCTTGGGACCGAGGTCGAGGAAGCCTCGATAGAGCGCCTTGGTCAGCACCACCCCGTAGTCGCCGGGCAGGCTGGACATCAGATCATCGATAGGGGTGAGGGTAACCGGGCAGAACGTGGCAACGCGTTGAAAGGAGCGTGAGCTGCGAATCAGATCGAACAGCCTGGTCTCTGTGACGATGACCACCTCGACATTGAACATCGCGCACAGCGCCGGCAAATTGCCCGGCGCCAGCAGCGCTGGCAGCGTCATCGATGTGAGCTTGTCAGCGTAGACTTTTCCCCACAGCGGGATGATCAACCGAGCATTCTGTTGCATTGCGTTTGTGCTCGCAATTGAGCCTGGGGACAACTCGAGACGTCGCTCTACAATAACAGCCCAGACGTTGTCGAGCCAACCAAACCGACGGCGTCGTGGGGCATCACGCGGCATTCCCGCTGATCCCGACCCACTACGCCCCCATGATCACGCCGCGCCTGTGGCCAGTTCAGGCCGCACAACAGACGGCGCAGAGATGCGCTGCGCCATCTCCACCCTCCGCGCCGCAAGGATTTCTGAGTGCCATGATGTCGCCATCGAATTCGACATAACTTGCCCTACGGGGGCATGGGATATTGGGCACATTTCGCTTTTTGCTGGCGTTGTCGGTTGTCCTCAGTCATTTTGGGACCATCGCTGGCTATTACATGATGAACGGCCGAATGGCCGTGCAGTGTTTTTACATGGTTTCAGGATTTCTGATTTCGCTCGTCCTATCGCAGAAATACGACCCAAACACCGCTGATGGCCGCTGGCTATTCTACACAAACCGGGCGTTGCGGATTTTTGTGCCTTACTGGTCGTTCTGTCTGATAATTCTGGCTGGGTACGCAGTCATCTCCTTGGCTTTCGGCATCCGTTTGGGCGTGAATGCTGCATTTATGCAGTATTGGCCTGAGATGACATTGACGACACGCATCTATCTCATCTTTTCCAACTTTCTGATTCTGACGCAGGAATGGTCGATGTGGCTCGTTTATCGGGGCGGCGCGATCATTCCGGTGTGGAATTCCGACTCATATGCCCCCCACCTTGGCAGCTTTCAGGTGATTCCGCAGACGTGGAGCGTGTCGCTTGAACTGATGTTTTACGCAATAGCACCGTTTCTGGTGCGACGGCATTGGCTCTTGTTGCTGGCGATCATTATAGGCACTTACTTGTTACGTTCGACAGCTTTGGCGTACGGATTCAACGGGTCCGGGTTCGCGTACCGCTTTTTTCCCTTCGAAATCGGGCTCTTTCTGGCCGGTGTCCTAAGTCATCGCGCCTATGCCTACTTGGATTCGCGCGGTATGGCGAGTTTTCCCCTTTCGTTGGCGATAACCGCCTTGTTCATCGGCGCGGTGCTCTTTCAGCAATTCATCGAGAGTCTCGACAACCACAAGTTTTTCTTGCTGGTCGTGATGGCATTGCCGGCTCTGTTCTACGTGTCTCGTGGAAACCGGCTGGACAATTGGTTAGGCGAACTGTCTTACCCGATCTATCTCGCGCATGTGGCAGTCCTGACCGTTGGCCAAGCCGTTGCCACCGCAGCAATCGGGCCGATTGGATATCGCAATTGGCTTGTGATTGGAATGGTAGGAGCCACGATCCTGTTATCGGCGGGGTATGTTCACTGGATCGATGCACCCTTTGAGGGCTGGCGGCAGCGGCGGGCAACGCGCGCCAAACAAGAAAAAGCTCCCCTCGCCGGTTATCCGGAGCTCAATGTTGCGTTTGCCGGCAGGCCGGCTTTACCCTGAGCCGAAG
>CATPCO010000542.1 GCA_955652925.1 uncultured Xanthobacteraceae bacterium
CAATTAATCTGAACATAAATTTTTTGCGCAAGGCCGCCGCGGGCGACCTCACGGCGCAGGCGCGGCTCCTGAAGGTCGGCAAGCGCCTTGCGGTGGGTGAGGTCGATGTCCGATGTGATGGACAGGACGAGCCCGTCGCGCATGTGACATCGACCTATTCCATTCCATCCCGAAGGTAATATAAGACCGGTAATTCAAACTACTGAATTGTAAAGAGTTTGTGCTCTTATTTGACCTCGGGCCGGCCATCCAGTATGAGGCCCCGCAACCGCGCATTTGCAAGGAAGTTGCGCCATGAAGACCTACTCGGCCACGCCTGCCAGCGTCGAGAAGAAATGGGTGATGATTGACGCGACCGGTCTGGTTGTTGGTCGGCTGGCATCCATTGTCGCCCTGCGGTTACGGGGCAAGCACAAGCCGACCTACACGCCGCATGTCGATTGCGGCGATAACGTCATCATCGTGAATGCCGAAAAGATCGTGCTGACCGGCAAAAAACGTGAAAAGAAGATGTATTACCATCACACCGGTTACATCGGAGGGGTGAAGGAGCGCAGTGCTCGATCAATTCTTGAGGGCAAATTCCCCCAGCGCATCGTAGAGAAGGCTGTCGAGCGCATGCTGCCGCGCGGGCCACTCGGTCGCGTGCAGCTCGGCAATTTGCGCGTTTATTCCGGGCCCCACCATCCCCATGCGGCACAGACCCCGGAAAGCCTCGATGTCGCGGCACTCAATCGCAAGAATACGAGGTCTGCCTGATCATGGCCGAAACCATCCAATCGCTCGATCAACTGTCCGCACTCAAGCCGGCTCCTGCGCCGGAAACGCCGAAATACGTTCAAAAGCTTGACAAGCAGGGCCGCGCCTATGCGACCGGCAAGCGCAAGGATGCCGTGGCACGGGTTTGGCTCAAGCCAGGAGCGGGCAGGATCCTGGTCAATACGCGTGATTTCGAGATCTATTTCGCTCGTCCAGTGCTGCGGATGCTGATTCAGCAACCGCTGGTCGCGGCCAATCGCGCTGGCCAGTACGATGTCGTCTGCACGGTTTCAGGCGGGGGGCTGTCTGGCCAGGCGGGCGCGGTACGGCATGGCCTCTCCAAAGCGCTGATGAATTTCGAGCCCGATCTGCGCGGGGCGCTCAAACGGGGAGGCTTTCTCACTCGCGACCCGCGGGTGGTAGAGCGGAAAAAATATGGCAAGGCGAAAGCCCGGCGCTCGTTCCAGTTCTCAAAACGTTGATTCATCCTAATCATTCGAATTGAGCGGTTTCTGTTTACAGGGCGGCAAGGCTAATGCCGTCTGCCCAGCGGTTGGTAACTGCTGCGGAATAGTTGGGCGCTAGATTGCCATCATCTTCGCGGGGATGGCGATCGCCCTCATGCATCTCGATGTCGGGACTCTTTCGGTCGTTACTGTATTCGTGACCGCTCTTCTGGGCGCGCTGCTGGTGTTTGCGGGGGTGCAGAATCGCAACATCCGTGCGCCCATGTGGTGGGGTGGGGCGCAAATCGTCAGCGCAATCGGGCTTGGTTTGGCAGCGTCCAGCGGCGCGCTTGCGCCGTTCGTGTCAACGGATATTGCTAATGCCCTCGTGCTGCTTGGCTATGGGCTGACTTGGGCTGGAGCGCGGGTTTTCGACGGCCGACCGGTACTGCGACCAGTCATCGTGTTCGCTCCTGTGGTGTGGCTTTTTGCGTGCCACATCCCGGCATTCGAGAGTGATGCCAACCTGCGCGTGGTGGTCGTGTCGACCATGACTGCGATGCTGGCTGCGGCGACAGCAGAAGAGTTCTGGCGCGGCCGGGACGAGCCGTTGCTTTCTCGCTGGCCGACCGTCATCGTTCTCCTCGCTTATGCGGCTGTGCTGCTCGCTCGCATCCCGGCGACATTCTTCTCACCCACCCTCGACGATGGCTCGCTCCTGAGCGGTCTTTCGTTTGCCCTGATCGCTTTCGGCACCCTCCTGTTTACGGTTCTCATGGCTTTTCTGCTCCTCAACATGACGAAGGAACGCACGGAATTGCAGCACAAGATCAACGCGATGGTGGACCCATTGAGTGGTGTTGCCAATCGGCGAGCTTTTCTCGACGGTGCGCGCCGGTTGCTGGCACAACAGGCAATTGATGGTGAGCCGCTTGCGATGATGCTGTTCGATCTCGATCGCTTCAAGGATATAAATGATCGAATGGGACACGCAGTCGGAGACCGGGTCCTGCAGACTTTCGCTGCCTCCAGCACACTGACGCTTGGCGCTGACATCCTCTTCGGCCGCATCGGCGGAGAGGAATTTGCAGCCCTTTTTCCAGTGGGCGATCTCGGCGAGGCGTACGCCGTTGCTGATCGAGTGCGCAGGAACTTTGCGGCTGCGGCGCAGCGGTTTGTAAACGGCGACTTGGAGCCGACAGTGAGCGTCGGCGTCACGGTTGCCGTCAATCCCCCGGCGGAAGCTGCCCGCAACACGAACGACGGCTCGAAAGATGCAATGACGAGCATGGATTTGTTGCTCGAGGTTGCTGATCGGGCGCTTTACCGGGCGAAAGCGAATGGCCGAAATCGCGTCGAAGCAACAGCCCCACTTGACGAAATCGTAACGCCGTTCGCGGCTGCACCCTCGATTGTTCCATTGATCAAAGCCGAGCGGGTGCCCTTTGTACGGGCTCGTGGCTGGCGCCGGCGGGCAAGCTATTAGGCCCACCAATCAAGTCTTCGGTGACATAATCGTAGCCCGGATGAGCGAAGCGATATCCGGGATTCTTGCCGCGCGGCGAGACTGTTCCCGCATTTCGCTCATGCGGGCTACAGGGCTTTGCCCATCCTATGCGCACGAATTGATTGCACGACTTTCAGATTGTTTTCGGCGTATTTCCGCGCAAAGCAGCTGATCCACGCAACTAGCCGCAAAGCTTGCAAACAGAGCTATCAGCAGATTCGAGACAAAAGTGGTATGGGGCGCAAGATAAGCTCGGAGGGCTCCCTGCCATGCTACTACCAGCCCCGAATACATCGATCAATCTCGATGTCACGACGATGATTATCGTCGGGACGTGCGTCACAGCATTCCTTGGTCTCCTCCTGCTCTCGGCCTGGGCCCAGGAGCGCATTCGGGCGCTGGCTTGGTGGGGAACCGCTTATCTTGTGGGCGGATGCTCGGTCGCCGTGTGGAGCATCGAAAACCTCATTTCGCCTCCGCTTCCATTCGGTATTGCGAACGCGCTGTTGTTCCTTGCGTGCGGCATGATCTGGAGCGCAGCTCGCATTTTCCACGGCCGGCCGGTGCTGTGGGGGGCCATGGCTGCCGGTGCCGCG
>CATPCO010000543.1 GCA_955652925.1 uncultured Xanthobacteraceae bacterium
ATAATGCCCGCAGTCAATGCCGAAGCCGCGAACGTCGCTCGCCCATTCCCGCCAGGTCGCGAGGGGATCATCGGTCTCGGCCGGGACGCCGCCCGCCGTTCCCCATATCGCAAGCAGCGGACAGGCGATCTTCTTGCCGGCTGTGCGATCGGCCTCATCATGCGCGAGATCAGTCGTGCGGCCGGCGCGATAATCCTCGCAGACGGCGTGCAGCCGAACGGGATCGTTGAAGAAGGCGTGATAGTGCGCAAGCGCGCGCGGATCGAAGGTGGCGAGGTCCTTGCCTTTGGTTCCGGCTGCCGCACGCCAATTGAAGAAGAAGATCGGGTCCTTGCCGATCATGGTTTCGGGAAACGGATGCGGCAGCGCGAGGAAAGCCCAATGCCACGCGCGCATGGCCATGCGCGCGTCCATATGGTGCCACATCGCCCAGGTCGGCACGATATCGAGCACCGCAATTTGCGCGAGGCGTCCCGGGTGATCGAGTGCGAGGCGATACCCGACCCGGCCGCCGCGGTCATGACCGGCGAGACGAAAGCAAGCGTGGCCAAGCGACTCCATCACCTCGATCATGGCATTGGCCATTGCCCGCTTGGTGTAAGGCGCATGCTCCGCGTCGGACCTGGGCGCAGCGGACCAGCCGTAGCCGGGCAGATCGGGAATGACCAGGCGAAACCCGGTGGCGAGCTTCGGCGCCACGCGATGCCACATCACGTTGGTCTGAGGATGGCCGTGGATGAGCAGGAGCGGTTCGCCCGCGCCTCCGCTGCGGGCGAAGATGCGGCCCGCCGCCGTATCGATCCAGTGCGAGGCGAAACCGGGATAGAGATCGGCCAGATCGGACATTAAGGCTTCTCTCTCGCAACCGCCTGGAACCCGATATCGCGCCGGCAGAAACCATCGCTCCAGCGGATGCAATCTACCGCGCGATAGGCGCGCGCCTGTGCCTGCGCAATCGTCTTGCCCGTCGCGCAGACATCGAGCACGCGCCCGCCATTGGCAAGAATGCGTCCATCCTGCGCCAACGTGCCGGCATGAAAGATCTCTACCCCTTCGACCGCGGCCGCTGCATCGAGTCCCTCGATGACGGAGCCTTTGGCATAGGCGCCGGGATAGCCTTTTGCCGCCATGACGACGGTCAAGGCAGCATCGGCGTACCAGCGCAGATCGAAATTCTTGAGCACGCCGTCACAGCAGGCGAGCAGCGCAGGGACGAGGTCCGACATCAGGCGCAGCATCAGAACCTGGCACTCGGGATCGCCGAAGCGCACGTTGTATTCAATGAGCTGCGGCCCGGCCGACGTGATCATCAAGCCGGCATAAAGCACGCCCTTATACGGCGTCCCCATGGATTTCATGGCGCGCACGGTCGGCATTACGATCTCGTCCATCACGCGCGAAGAGAGATCATCACTCATGATTGGTGCCGGCGAGTAGGCGCCCATGCCGCCGGTGTTGGGTCCGCGATCGCCGTCGAAAGCGCGTTTGTGATCCTGCGCGCAGGCAAGGGCAATCGCGGTCTCGCCGTCGCAAAGCGCGAAGAACGACGTCTCTTCTCCGTGCAGGAATTCCTCGATCACCAGTTCGGCCCCGGCGGCGCCAAGCTCGCCGGCGAACATTCTCTCAATCGCCGATTGCGCTTCGGCCAAACTCTGCGCGACGACCACGCCCTTGCCGGCGGCAAGCCCGTCCGCTTTCACGACCACCGGCAGGCCATGTTGGCGTATATAGGCGATTGCAGGGGCCGCGGCGTTGAAGCGGGCATAGGCAGCGGTTGGAATATTGTTGGCCTTGCACAGGTTCTTGGTAAATCCCTTGGAGCCTTCGAGGCGCGCGGCGGCCCGGCTCGGTCCGAACGCCTTGATTCCGGCGGCGGCGAGATCATCCACAATACCGGCGCAGAGCGGCGCCTCCGGTCCGACCACAACGAGATCAATCTTGCGGGCTTTGGAAAATGCGCGCACGGCGGCATGATCGGCGGGATCGAGCGCCACCAGCTCGCATTCCTTCGCAATGCCGGCGTTGCCCGGCGCGCAGTAGAGCCGCTCAACCAGCGGGCTTCCCGCAATCTTCCACGCCAGCGCGTGCTCGCGCCCGCCCGAGCCGAGAACAAGGATATTCATCTGGTGCCGGATCGCCTGGCCGGTTTTCCCGGCTGATCTATCAGCCTGCGTCGATCGGTGCTAGGACGCCGCGGAATCAAAGCGAGGAAAACAGTTCATGGATATCAAACCGCTGGGCTCCGTGCCTTCACGCCGCATGCCACCGGAATCGTTCACGGGAACGGTATGGCAGAACCCGATCATCGAGGCACCGGCACCGGCACGCATCAGATGCGCGTGGGTGCGCTTTGAGCCGCGCGCGCGAACCGCATGGCACACCCATCCGCTCGGTCAGACATTGCATGTCCTCTCGGGCGTCGGGCGCGTCCAGCTGTGGGGCGGTCCGGTGCGCGAGATCCGCGCGGGCGACACGGTTTGGATTGCACCTGCGGAAAAGCACTGGCACGGCGCGGGGCCGCAGACCGACATGGTGCACATTGCAATGCAGGAGCATCTCGACGGCAAGCATGTCGCCTGGCTCGAACACGTCAGCGACGAGCAATACGACGCAAAGGCGAACGGTTAATTTGGCGTAACGCATCATCATGAACGAGCCTGCGCACCTTAATATTCGCGAGTGGACGGTTTCGGAGCTCTCGGCGGCGCTGCGAAAGACCGTTGAAGATGCGTTTGCGTATGTGCGCGTGCGCGGCGAGATATCGGGCTATCGGGGTCCGCATTCATCCGGGCACTGTTATTTCGGCCTCAAAGACGACAGCGCAAAAATCGAGGCGGTGATCTGGAAGACGGCGTTTGGGCGCATGCGCATCAAGCCGGTCGAAGGGCTTGAAGTCGTCGTCACCGGCCGCCTGACGACCTATCCCGGCGGCTCGAAATACCAGATCGTTATCGAAACCCTCGAGCCTGCCGGGGTCGGCGCGCTCATGGCGCTGATCGAGGAACGCAAGCGGCGGCTTGCGGCCGAGGGACTGTTCGATCCGGCACGCAAGCAGCGGTTGCCGTTTCTGCCCGATCTCATTGGCGTGATCACCTCTCCCGCCGGTGCCGTTATTCGCGACATCCTTCATCGCTTGGCCAACCGTTTCCCGCGGCGGGTCATCGTCTGGCCGGTGCGGGTGCAGGGAGACGGAGCGGCCGAAGAAGTGGCCGCCGCCATTCACGGCTTCAATGCGCTTGCCGAGCCAGGCTTCATCCCCAGGCCGGATCTGATCATTGTCGCCCGCGGCGGCGGGTCGATCGAGGATTTGTGGTGCTTCAATGAAGAGATCGTCGTGCGGGCGGCCGCCGCGAGCGTGATCCCTCTTATCTCGGCGGTGGGGCATGAAACCGACATAACGCTGATTGATTTTTCCGCCGACGTGCGGGCGCCGACGCCAACCGCGGCCGCGGAAATGGCGGTTCCGGTCCGCGCCGACCTGCTGTTGCGAATCGAGGCCGTGGCGCGCCGTTCGCTCGCGTGCTGGCAGCGTGGCCACGAGGCGCGGCGCACAGAGCTGCGCGCTGCCGCGCGGGCGTTGCCCAGCGCGGAGGAATTGCTGGCGCTCCCCCGCCAGCGCCTCGATCATGCCGGCGCGCGGCTTCCGCGCGCGCTCATTGCCAATGCGCAGATCCATCATTCGCAGTTTTCGCGGCTCGCCGGCAGGCTTGGGCCGCACATCCTGCGCGCGCGCATCGAGCGGTGCTGCGAGCAGGTTTGCGCGCTGAACGAACGAGCACAACGCGCCGAGTACGTTCTGCGGCAACGGCGAGGCGAGCGGCTCGCGGGTGCCACCGCGCGTCTGGCGGTGGGGCTTCGCGCCAATGCCGAGAATTATCGCAATCGTATCCTGCGCGTGCGTGAGCGCGTAGTTGCGCTTTCCGGACGCAGCGAAAGGGCGATGCGGCTCCTGCTGCGCCAGCGCATGGCGTCGCTTGAAAGCTCTGGCCAATTGCTCAATGCGCTATCTCATCGCGGCGTGCTTGCCCGCGGCTTTGCCCTGGTCCGCGATCTCAAGGGCAAGCCGTTGCGGGAAGCAGCGGCGGTCCGCCCCGGCTCCGAATTGGATATCGAGTTTTTCGACGGACGCGTGCGTGCCTGGGCACACGATCGAAGCAGCACCGCGGCCGCCAAGCCGCAATCCTCGCTCAAGCACCGCGCATCTGGCGGCGGTGACACTGGGCAAGGCAGCCTGTTCGGCTGATCCAGCGATCAGATTGCGATTGTAGCGGGGGAACGGCCCCGGATATCGCTTCGCTCATCCGGGCTACGATCAGGGCGGCGCCTTACATGCGGCGGGCCGATCGACTATCTTACATGACGCCTACATGGAGCCATCGTCGAATCTCGCGACGTGGCGCCGTTGCGGGTGGAGAACGACAGGTGCTCAATCGATTCGATCGCTCCTCGCCGATGACCGGCGAGGCCGAGGTCAAATATCTCGACGGCGATTTTCGCGTCGTGCGCCCTGGCGCATTCGTCCGTTGTGCGGTGACCGGCCTGCCAATTCCGCTCGAAGAGTTGAAATATTGGAGCGTCGAGTTGCAGGAGCCTTACATCAATCCGGACGCCGTTCTGCGGCGTCATTTCCCCAATCTCAGGCGGCCGCGATCAACCGACAGCGCATAGTAGCGCCTTCATTTCGGCTTGTTTGAACGCGCCTGGGAGATCGCCTCGCGCAACAGCGACCTGAACCGTTCCTCCTCCTCCTCAAAGGCGAGCGCCACCGGGAGCGCATGGACTTGCGCGGCGAGCTCACTGACAGAGTCATCCCCGCGCAGACGGGCGAGGTCCTTCTCGGTTGTTACGAGAACGTGGCCTTCGCGATCAGCCTCCTCACACAGCGCTCGCGCCTCCGCTTGCGTGTAGCGATGGTGATCGGGAAAGGCTCGCGTTGAAGCAACCGCGATCCCTGCATCCGCGAGCGTTGCGAAAAACTTGTCGGGGTCGCCGATCCCGGCAAAGGCAAGCACTCGGCCGCGGCCGAGCGCGGCCACAAACTGGGGATCGGGCCGCAGCTTCGCCCGAAAGACTGCAATGCCGCGCTTGCGGGCGTCGGCAACCACGGCTTCGGCGCGCGCGGCAGCCCCGATCAGAACAAGGGCTTGCGCGCGGCGCAGCTGCGCCCCAAGCGGCGCGCGCAAGGGGCCGGCCGGAATGACGTGCCCGTTGCCGATGGCGCGGGCGCCGTCCACAACCAGCATCGATAGATCTTTGCGCAGCGCCGGATTTTGAAACCCATCATCCATGACAATCACGGTTGCGCCTCTCGCGATTGAGAAATTGGCGCCTGCGACGCGGTCGCGCGCCACCGTGGTCGCAGCCGTATTAGCAAGGAGAAGCGGCTCGTCACCGACCTCGGATGCGCGATGCCCAGCAGGATCGACTGCGATCGGGCCAGCGAGGCTGCCGCCGTAGCCGCGCGTGAGAAACATGGGCAGCTCGCCCGTTGCTTTGAGGATCTGAGCGGTCGCGAGCGCGGTTGGAGTTTTGCCTGCTCCTCCGACCGTCAGATTGCCGATACAGATGACCGGTACCGCCACATCGCGCCCGCGACGGCTCAGTCGTGCCTGCGCCACCGCACCGTAAGCCGCGGCCAGCGGAGCAAGCGCGAGCGCAGCGCTCCTCCTCTCGTGCCACCAAAAAGACGGCTCACGCATGATGCGCTCTGCGTTCGAGTCGAATCTGCATGAGGTAGGGTTCAAGGGCGGAAATGGTACGGTCAAGCGCGCCACCGAGACTCGCCACCGTTTCGCGCGCGGCTGCAGCCACCGTTGCGCGCGCATCTGCATCCTTGAGCCAGGCCCCGACGCGGACCGCGAGCTTGCCAACGTCGCTGACGAGCTCCGCTGCATGCGCGCTGTCGAGCGCAGCGTAGATTTCGGTGAAGTTCCAGACCTGCGGTCCATGCAGAATGGCGGCACCCAGCTTGGCCGGTTCAATGGGATTTTGGCCGCCATGCCGTGCGAGCGAGCCGCCGACAAAAACGATCGGAGCAAGGCGGTAAATCAGGCCAAGCTCACCCATTGTGTCGGCGATGTAGATGTCGGTGTCCGCGGCGGGCAGTTCCCCGCGCGAGCGCACCTTGGCCGTCAGATCCGCTGCCCGGACGATTTCCAGAATGCCTTGGCCGCGCTCGGGATGACGCGGAGCGATGATCGTGAGCAGCTGGGGAAACGAATTGCGCAGCCGACGGTGGACTTCGATCAAAGTGATTTCCTCGCCGGCATGGGTTGATGTGCCGGCAAAGACAGTGCGCCCTGCAACTGCGTCCTTCAGCAGAGCGAGGGCATGCTCGTCCGCCGGCGGATCCGGCACATCGAGCTTGAGATTTCCCGTTGTGGCGACGCGGGGTGCTCCCAGGTCGCGAAATCGCCCCGCGTGGGTTACCGATTGCGCGAGACAAAGATCAAACGAGCGCAGCAAGGCTGCAACCGTCCCAGGAGCCCATCGCCAGCGCTTGAAGGAGCGTTCGGACAGCCTGCCATTGATCAGAATCAGCGGGATAGCGCGTTTCGCCGCCGCCATGATCAGATTCGGCCAGAGATCCGATTCCACAAAGAGAGCGATATCGGGACGCCAGTGTTCAAAAAATCGGTCCACGAATTGCGGAACATCGAGCGTGATGAATTGGTGAATGGTTCCGGCCGGCAGGCGCAGCTCCGCGATTGCGGCCGAAGTGAGCGTTCCGGACGTGCAGAGCACGTCGAAGGCCTTGTCGTGCAACCGGCCGATCAGCGGTATGACGGTCAGCAATTCTCCAACGCTCGCGCAATGGATCCAGACCAACGGTCCGGATGGACGCGGGATTTCCGTTCGACCGTAGCGTTCATTGCGGCGCGCGGGGTGCTCCTTGCCTCGTTTCAGTCGATGCGAAATGAGCAGCGGCGCGACTGGCGCGGTTGCGGTGGTCAGCAGCCGGTAGCCGACCAAGGTGAAAGGGTACGCCTGCGGCACGGCGGGACGCCCTTACGCACGATCGGCAAGTGCATAGGCGCGTGCCGTCGCGCCGTCGAGCGAAGCCTGCAGAGCGAGCCGCGCGCTTTCGAGCACGTCTGGATCCGCGTTGGGGGGCACTCGCACCGGCTGGCCGACGACACCGGCACCCGACGTAAAAGGAAGATGAACGCTGGTGCGATCCCAGGTGTTGAGCTCTATCCGGCGCCTGGTTGCAATGGCGAGAGGATAGATCGGCCGTCCCGACGCGCGCGCGAGCTTGATGATGCCAATGCCCGTGACGCGGGCGATCTTGGGCACGTCCGCCGTGAGTGCGACAGTGCAGCCATCTTCCAGCGTTGCGAGCATTTCCCTGAAAGCGCTGACGCCCCCCTTCACAACAAACCCGGTGCCGAGATGGCCTGAGCCGCGGATCGTCCCGATTCCCAGCCGCTCCGCGACCCGGGCATTAAGCTCTCCGTCGCGGTGGCGCGAGATCAAAACCTTTGCCCGGTGATGCGGGCGCTTGATGAAGGGTATCAGGAAATGCTGGCCATGCCACATGGCCAGAATGACCGGCAGATCAGGCGTAACGCGCTCGTAAATATCTGCCGGCTCGGTCACGAACGAGCTGGTCTTCCAGACGAGACGCAGATATTCGGCCGCGGTGATCGCGAGCGCTGCCTGCATTGGCGCAGATCGAAGAAGACGCCTGGACCACGACATCGAAAAGCCCGGCAGCCTCTAGGAGGCAATCTGCGCCGCATGGAGATCGATTAGCCGGGGCAAGCGCGGTGCGTGCGTATTCACGCAAACTCGGCAAAGCGGTCGCGAACGAGTTCGAGCAGAGCCGCGTGGCGCGCCCGGCCGGCGGCCAGCAGCGCCTGATGGACCGGCTCAGGCCGATTATAGATCAAGACCTCCCCCGCCATGTTGGTCAGCGCCCCACCCGCTTCGTGCACCAAAAGGTCAGCCGCTGCAAGGTCCCAGTCGTGGCTGTTCGGTCCGGCGAAGCTGCCGTCAAGAGTGCCGGTGGCGACCCGCGCAAGGCGCAACGCCAGTGATGAAATGCGCGGCACCGCCACAATGCGTGGCTCCGCGGCAGCTAAAACGTCGAGACGCCGCTTTGGCCCGGAGAATGTTCGCCCCGCGATGTCGCTGCCAGCGCTGGCATGAATGCGCGTGCCATTGAGGGTGGCGCCATCACCGGCGATGGAAAGGAACAGTTCATCGGTAACCGGCGCATAAAGCGCAGCAATGACAGGTCGGCCATCCCTGACGAGAGCGGCCGAAACCCCCCAGTCGGAAGAGCCCGCGAGATATCCGCGGGTGCCATCGATGGGATCGACCGCCCAGATCTCCGAGTGCCCTAATCGAGACGCATCGTCCTCCGTTTCTTCCGATAGCCAGCCGGCGTGATGGATTGCGGGCAGCCGCTCTCGCAGGAGCGCGTCGACCGCAAGATCGGCCTCGCTTACCGGTGAGGACTTCCCCTTCGTCCAGCTTTTGAGTTGTCCGCGAAAGGTTGTAAGCGCGAGCGCGCCTGCCTCCCTTACCGCGGCGGCGAGTTGATCGCGCACGCGCCGGCGATCGATCGCGAGACTAGCGTCCGCCAACCGTCAGCCCCTCAATGCGAACAGTGGGCGCGTCGACGCCGAAGCGAAATTCAAGATCGTTGGCGGGCGCAAGCGAGCGAAACATGTCGAGCAGTTTGCCTGCAATGGTGACCTCGCTTACGGGATAGCTGCGTTTGCCGTTCTCGATCCAGAACCCAGACGCGCCGCGGCTATAGTCGCCGGTGACTTGATTGACCCCGGACCCGATGAGGCTGGTCACATAGAATCCCTCCGCAATATCCGCCATCAGTTCGTCCGGTGAAGCCCTTCCCGCCGACAGGTGGAGATTGCTCGCTCCGGGCGAGGGCGTGGAGGAGACCCCGCGCTGTGCGTGACCGGTCGTTACCAGACCCAATTCCCGCGCGGTGGCACAATCAAGAAACCACGATGCGAGGACCCCATCATCCACAACGGCAAGGGGCTTGGCTGCGACGCCTTCGGCATCGAATGGATGTGAACGCAATCCCCGTTTGCGCAGCGGATCATCCATCACCCGGATGCCGGGTTGGAACAGCCGCTGGCCAAGCTTATCCCTCAGGAAGCTTGTCTTGCGTGCGACTGCGCTGCCATTGATCGCGCCGGCAAGATGTCCAAGCAACGAGCCCGCGATGCGCCGATCGAAGACGACGGGAACGCGCTTGCTGTCGACCTTGCGGGGATTGAGCCGCTCCACGGTGCGCTCGCCGGCCGTGCGTCCTACTTTCTCCGGCGACTCGAGATCACAGCCATGGAGCGCGCTCGAATAATCGTAGTCGCGCTCCATGCCCGTTCCCTCTCCGGCGATTGCCGTCATGGACAGGCTTTGGCCTGAGCTGAGGTAAGAACCGCGAAAGCCGCCGCTGGTGATCAGCACCATGCCGCCAATCCCGGCGGAAGCCGAGGCGCCACCGGACTTTCTCACCCCTTTTACGCCGAGCGCGGCAGCTTCCGCACGATGTGCAAGCTCTTCGAGCTCGCCCACGCTCGGAAGCGCGGGATCGAGCAGATCGAGATCGGGAATGGCCCGCGCCAACAAGCCCGGATCGGCCAGCCCGGCGAAATGATCTTCGGGCGCCACTTTCGCCATTGCCACGGCGCGTTCGGCGAGTTGGGATATGTCGACCTTGACGTCGTTCGTCGAGACCACCGCTTGACGGCGTCCGACGAAAACCCGCAGGCCGAGATCGTCGCCCTCGGAACGTTCGGATTCCTCGACTGCTCCCTCGCGCACCTCGACGCCGAGCGCGACCGAGCGCACCGCAACCGCATCGGCCGCGTCTGCGCCTGCGCGATGAGCGGTCCCGACCAGCCGTTGGGCGAGATCGGTCAAGGCAGATAAATCA
>CATPCO010000544.1 GCA_955652925.1 uncultured Xanthobacteraceae bacterium
CTGTTTGCGGAGGTCCTGGGGCTTGAGCGGGTTGGGATTGAGGAGAATTTCTTTGCGCTTGGCGGGCATTCGCTGCTGGCGACGCGGCTGATGAGCCGGCTGCGTGCGAGCCTTGATGTTGAGCTTGCGATCCGGGTTTTGTTTGAGGCACCGACGGTTGCTGCGCTCGCGGAGCGGCTGCGCGAGAATCAGCCTGCACGTTCCGACCTTGAGGTCCTGTTGCCGATCAGACCGGATGGAAGCTTGCCACCGCTGTTCTGTATACACCCTGCCGCGCGATTAAGTTGGTCCTATTCGAGTTTCATTGCTCACATTCCATCGGGTCACCCGATCTATGGATTGCAGGCACGGGGGATCACGGAACCCGGCATGCTGGCCAAAGATATTCCCGATATGGCTGCTGATTATCTGCAAACAATCAGGAAGGTGCAGCCTATCGGGCCTTACAATCTGATCGGCTGGTCATTTGGAGGCCTGGTGGCACACGCGATCGCTACGCGGCTTCGGTCCATGGGTCAGAAGGTGTCAATGCTTGCTCTGCTCGATAGTTATCCGGTCGCCGCGAACAGAACATCCGGCAATGGACAAGACACCGCGGCGCTCTCGTCCGCAAGCGAGCAGGCGGTTTCGGCCATCCTGGAGAGTTTAAGCCGCAATGGCCACACGCCGCTTGCGGAAATGGATCATGAAGCGCTCAAGGAGGTCTGCCGGAATAACATGCAGATCGCAACCACGTTCAAGCCGCAACCGTTTGATGGGGAGGCATTGCTTTTCGTTGCCGCGAACGGCTATCTCACTGCCCCCGTCGAGCTCTGGAGACCTTACATCAGCGGCCGGCTGCGCGTTCATCAGATCGATTGCGATCACGATGCCATTCTTGAGCCGCATCGGGCTGCCGAAATCGGCAGGATGATCGCTAGCGAGCTTGGCAAGCAACGAAATACCGTGGTTTGGAGGACAAAATGACCAATCCGTTCGAAGATGAAAACGGCGTCTTTCACGTTCTCATCAATGAGGAAGGACAGCATTCCCTTTGGCCAAGCTTCATCGAAGTTCCTCAGGGCTGGAGGATCATTCACGAATCGGACAACCGCGCCGCGTGCCTGGATTTCATCAACAAGAATTGGACCGACATGCGCCCAACCAGCCTGATCAAGCGCATGAATGAAACCGGGCAGGCTGACTGAACCAGGGGATGCTTGCTTGCTCGGATTGCTCGTTTCGCCTACATGTGTGATGCCGATCCCAGAAGCTCACAAGGACCGGCCCAAGTTGCCGCAATAGCTCAGCCGGTAGAGCACATCATTCGTAATGATGGGGTCGCAGGTTCGAATCCTGCTTGCGGCACCACACCTCTCACCAGCGATCACGGTGCATCGCCTTGCGCGTGAACGGGTGAAAGCGTGACTCCAGTGCAATTCGGAGATTGGCCGGGCCGCGTCGTTTTCGGCGCGGGCGCGGTCAGCCGGCTTGCAACGGTAGTTTCAAACCTCGGCGCATCGCGAGCGCTCGTCATTTGCGGATCGACGGTAGCACGCGGCCCGATGCTGGCGAGAGTCAAATCGGGGCTTGGCGATATCACTGCTGATGTCTTTAGTGAAGTCACCGGTCATACTCCGATCGAGATGGTTGAACGCGGTGCGGCGCTCGCGCGCGCGAACAAAGCCGATGTTCTGATCTCAGTTGGCGGCGGATCGGCGATCGACGCCGGGAAGGCAATCGCAATCCATCTCGCGAGCAAAGGGGATCTGAGCCGGTACGCGATCAAATATCAGCCGGGCGGCGCGATGAGCTGCGAGCGTTTGCCCCAGCCGCTGATCCCGCACATCGCCGTGCCGACCACTGCCGGCTCCGCGTCCGATGTCCTGCCCACGGCCGCATGCCGTGATGCGCGCTCCCGGCAAAAGCTGTTGTTCTGGGATCGCGCTCTCGTGGCGCAGGCAACCGTTCTCGATCCGGAAATGGCGGTCTATTCCGATGCGCGCTTGACGGCGGCGACCGGCATGAGCGCGGTCGCGCGCTCAATCGAATCGATCTATTCCGCAAAACGCCATCCTCTCTCCACCGGACTTGCACTGCACGCGCTGCGTCTGTTGCGAACCGCGTTGCCTCGCTCGATCGAAGCTCCGGCCGACATCGAAGCGCGCGCCGCCTGTCAGATTGCCGCTGTCATGTCGGGAATGGCGGCAATCAACGCGATGGTCTCGCTCGTGCATGCAATCGGTCATGTCGTCGGCGGCCGCTATGGCCTTCAGCACGGTACCTCTCATGCCATCCTGCTTGCGCCCGCCGTGCGATTGCTCATGCCGGTGATCGCGGATGAGCAGCGGCTCGTTTGCGATGCGTTGACGGGCAATGGAATCCTCGATCAGAAGCGCGCCACGCCTTCGGAACTTATCGCAGCCTTTGTCGCTCGGCTGCCACTGCCCCAGCGCCTTCGTGACGTGAAAGTGGAACAAGGCGAGCTCGGCGAAATCGCGCAGGCTGTCATGTCCGACTACATGATGGCGAACTTGCCGAGACCCGTATCGGCGAACGAGGTTCTCGCGCTCCTGCAGGAAGCCTGGTGAGGCCGATGACCCCGCTGGAAGGTCTAGCCGCCTGGGCAAGCGGTGTTCGTCCGGCGGACATCCCTGCGGAGCAGTTTAAGCTTGTGCGGCTGCGTCTTCTCGATACGCTCGGCCTGATTGCAGCCGCTGCGGCCGAGCCGGCCTGTCAAAGCATGCTGCAATGGGCGGGTGCCTGGGCGGGTGCAGGAACATCGACGATCGTCATTAATGGCGCGCGGGCTCATCCGGCCATTGCTGCTCTGGTGCATGGAACGCTGGCGCATGCACGCGACTTCGACGATACCTTTCCCGACAGCGTGGTGCATCCGGGCAGCGTCGTGGTACCGGCTGCGCTCGGCTTGGCGGAGCAACTGGATGCGAGCTTTGCTGAGCTCTCGACGGCCATCGTCGTGGGTTACGAGGTTGCGGCGCGCCTGGGAAAAATTGCAGGGCGAAGCTTTCACGCCCGCGGCTTTCACGCGACCGGCATCGTCGGCCCAATCGCCGCGGCCGCCGCTGCCTCCCACCTCTTGCGGCTTGCGCGGGAAAGCTCTGCTGATGCACTCGGGCTTGCCACCAGCATGAGCAGCGGACTCCTGGCATTTCTTGCCGACGGCGGCTGGTCGAAATGGATGCACGCAGGATGGGCGGCGCATGGCGGCATCATAGCCGCTGAGCTTGCGAAGGCGCACTGTTGCGGACCCCGGCACGCCTTTGATCATGCCGCTGGTCTCTTCGGTGCATTTGTTGGCGGCGCGAGCGATTTATCGCCTCTTCTGGAAGGACTCGGCTCGATATGGCTTGGGGCCGGCGCGCAGCCGAAATATTATCCCTGCGCCCACGTGATCCAACCTTTCATTGACGCAGCACTCTCGCTTCGTTGCGAGGAGCACGTTTCCGAGATTGCCGCAATACGCTGCGCGGTTGCGCCGTGGGCTTTCCCGATCGTTTGCGCTCCGCGCGAAACCAAGCTTGCACCGCGTAACGACCTCGAAGCCATCGCCAGCCTTCCGTTCATGCTGGCAGCCGCGCTGTGCGA
>CATPCO010000545.1 GCA_955652925.1 uncultured Xanthobacteraceae bacterium
ATCTCCTTGTTGAGCCTATCGATGATCTCGGGTGGCGTTCCTTTCGGAGCGACGATCCCGTACCAGCCGCTCGCCTCGTAACCCGGTAAAAACTCGCTCAGCGCCGGAATGTCCGACAGGAGTGGCTGACGGTTGATACTCGTGACAGCGAGGGCCCGCAGCGTGCCGGCTCCGATGTATCCAAGAGATGCCGGCAAGACGCCGAACATGACCTGCACCTGCCCGCTGATGAGCTCGGGCAGTGCCACTGCCTCGCCGCGATAAGGAACAACGGTGAGATTGAGGCCAGCGAGCATCTTGAAGAGCTCGCCGGCAACATGCAGAGGACTGCCGGGGCCACTGGCCGCCATATTGATCTTGCCAGGGTTTGCCTTGGCATAGGCGATGAACTCCGGAACCGTCTTTGCCGGAACCGACGGGTTCACCTCCAGCACGAGGGGAATCTTGCCGATGCTGGCGACCGGCTCTGCGTCCTTGATGAAATTGAAACGAAGGTCGTCGTAGACCGAGGCATTGATTGCATTCGCTGACATGGCAAGCAGCAGCGAATAACCATCCGCAGGCGCGCGCAGCACCGCTTCGGTCGCGATATTGCCGCTTGCTCCCGCCCGATTTTCCACAACGAACGGCTGACCCAGGCGCTCGGAGAGCCATTGCGCCACGATGCGCCCGATGATGTCGGGCGAACCGCCTGCCGGCGTCTGGACGATGAGGCGAACCGGCCGCACCGGATAAGGTTGCGCGCTTGCGATGCGCGAGCCCGCAGGCAAGCTCATCGCGCTCGCCGCGAGATAAAGAAAACGACGGCGGGGAAGTGTCATGTCGCCATTGTCTCCTCCATAGAGCGAATCGATCCTCAGATGCTGCGGCCGATCGGATCGGGGCCATAATGATTGTCGCCCAGGGTCCCGCGGCGAAAGCCAAGCTCCACGATG
This sequence comes from uncultured Xanthobacteraceae bacterium, assembly GCA_955652925.1. GTDB lineage: Bacteria > Pseudomonadota > Alphaproteobacteria > Rhizobiales > Xanthobacteraceae > VAZQ01. The sequence continues at coordinate 936 of CATPCO010000545.1, forward strand.
AATGCCAGCGTGACGATGGTGGTGGCGATGAGCAACAAGGCCTCGACCAGGCCCATATGATCGGGATCGCCGCTCATTCCCAACAGGTTCGTGAGCATGATGACCGAATACGGGACAACAAACCATCCGATGAGCTGACCGGATCGATCGCGATCGTGAAAGCGCTTCACCATGACGATCGCGGTCGGATAAAGGAGCGCGGCATCAATCAGGAAGCTCAAGGCCCGGATCGAAAATGGGTCGGCTGGTATCGGCGCCAGCGGAACGCCCAGCAAAAGCCGAAGCACGATCTCAACCAGGAGGATGGTTATGAAGCCGATCCAATAGGCCAGGCGCGGTATACGACCTTCGGCACTGGTGAAGAGCCTCGCGAAATCCTTCCACAATGCTTGCATTGAAAGAAGTCACCACACGGCTCACGCGTCACCCACCCCGCGCGTGACGCGACTGCCCCAGCGCCGTCAAACCGGAACTTCACCCCTAAGCATGAGGCGGTAGAGATAACGACGCTCGCTCATGTCGTAGTCCGGATTGGCCTGATGCATGACGCTGCGGTTGTCCCATATGACCCAGTCGCCATAGCGCCATTTGTGACGATACTCGTATTTCTTCTGAGTGGCATGGCGCATGAGCTCATCGATGAGCGCAAGTGCCTCCTCATCCTCCATGCCGACGATGGATTCCATGCGTACCGGGTTGAGGAAAAGCGCCTTGCGGCCGTTCTCGGGATGCGTGCGCACGAGCGGGTGAATGCCGGGCGCAGGCACGTCGCGGCGGCTTTCCTCGCTGATTGCCCCGAGCGGGCGCGGGCTGTACTTGCTGAGATAGACGTGCACCACTTTGAGCCCGTCGATCCTTTGCTTCGTCTCGACGGGCAAATCGTCATAGGCGTCATGCACGTTGACGTATTGGGTATCGCCGCCGGCGGAAGGCAGCTCGACCGCGAATAACATGGTGGCTTTGGGCGGCCGCGGGTGATTCGAATGATCGGTGTGGAAGGTCTCGCCCGGAATGATGCGCCGGCCGTTCACGATCTCGTCATTGGAAACGTAGTAAACGTCCGGGTGGCCGGGGACGTGGTGCTCCTTTTTGTCGTGCTGCTGAAGCTCGCCAAACACCTGCGCCGCCTGTTTGAACTGCTCCGGCGTGAAATGCTGGTCGCGCATGACTAGCACGTGATGCTCGGCGAATGCGCGATTAAGCGTCGTGCGCGTTTGCGGATCAATGGGCTCGGTGAAGTCGAGACCCACAACTTCCGCGCCGGTGCGATCGGTGAGAGGCGAGATGGTGAAGGATGTCATGGCCGATGCCTTCACGCTGGTTTGTCGTGATGACGCTATCGTTCGGTCGCGCAACGGTCAAGCCGCGCCCTCTGGATTGCGGGCTTGGATTGCGGGCTCCGGGCTGGCGAGGGCGCCGGAACCGGATCATAATAGGGCGGTTGCACCGGTTTTGAGAAAGAAGCGTCACGATCATGCAGAAGGCCATGCGCAAGGAACGGCCCGTTGCCTCGGAGCATCGCGCCATGGATTTGCGCAGCACGCTCGATTGGCTGCGCAGCGAGGGGGACCTGATCGAGACCGATAAGCCGGTCGATCCCGATCTCGAAGTCACCGGCCTGCAAAAGCACATGGACGGCGGCTGCCCGATTCTGTTTCACAACGTGAAAGGCAAACCCCAGCACCAGGTGCTCACGAATCTGTTCGGA
>CATPCO010000546.1 GCA_955652925.1 uncultured Xanthobacteraceae bacterium
CGTTGCGCGATCATCTCGGGCTCGCGCGGGTGGAGCGGCGGGGCGAGGCCAGGACAGCGTAATTTTTCACGCGCGTTCGTTGTGCGCTGCACTGCGCTTGCGCCACCGCACGGCTGATTGAACGCGTCAGCAAACAGTTTGTTCGATCTTCTGCATTGCAGCATCAGTCATAAGGTTAACGCGTACAAATCCTCCCGCTGTATCCTTTGCAACACAACGAATCCCCCGCTTGCGTGATATGTTTGCGTATTCGCAGATACGACCTCGGATAGGAGAGCGCTGCGGATCAAAGAGTGGGGCACTATCCGGCCGCTCGACAAGGCCGCCTCTCGAGGCGGCCTTTTTCATTTATTGCTTGGCGTGGAGCGTCTCCCACACGCGGTGCGGGGTGGCCGGCATGTCGATGTGGCGCACGCCGGCGCGATGATAGAGCGCATCGACCACGGCATTGATGACGGCAGGTGGCGCGCCGACGGCGCCCGCTTCGCCCGCGCCTTTCACGCCGAGCGGATTGGCCTTCGTCGGCACGTTATGGGTCGCGAAGGAAAAGCTCGGAAGATCGTCGGCGCGCGGCATGGCGTAATCGGTGAAGGAGCCGGACAGGAGTTGCCCGTCCTGCGAATCATACACCGCGTGTTCGAGCAACGCCTGGCCGATGCCCTGCACGACTCCGCCATGGACCTGCCCTTCAAGCAACAGCGGATTGATGGTGCGGCCGAAGTCGTCGACCACGGTATAGCGCTCAATCCTCGTAACGCCGGTCTCAGGATCGATCTCGACCTCCACGATGTGGCAGCCATTGGGAAAGGTCTGTGCTGGCGGCACACGCTGATGCGTCGTATCGAGCCCCCCCTCCATGCCCGGCGGCAGCTTGGCGGGATCGCGCGCGGCTTTCGCGAGCTCGAAAATATCAATGTGCAGATCGGTGCCGCTTACGCGGAAAATGCCGTCCTCAAAGCTTACGTCTTGCGCGGACACTTCCAGAGCATGCGCCGCAAGCTGCTTGCCCTTGGCGATGATGCTGCGTGATGCTTCGTACAGCGCCGAGCCCGCGACCGCGAGCGAGCGCGAGCCGCCGCTGAGCCCCGATGGGGTGCGATCGGTATCACCCATCACCACGTCGATGAGATCAGCGTCGACGCCGAGCTGATCGGAGACAAGTTGCTTGTATGACGTGATGAGCCCGGTGCCGTATTCCTGGTTGCCCATGACAAGCTCGATGCGTCCGTCCTTGAACTCGATGGAGGCGGTCTCGGGAAAGCCGCCGCCGCAGCGCTCGGTATAGGTCGCCATGCCGATGCCGCGCAGCTGGCCCTTTCGCTCGCTCTCCCGCCGCCGCCGCTTGAACGAGGACCATTCCGCTGTCGCCATGGCGCGGTTCATCACTTCTTCGAACTCGCCGGAATCGAGCAAGAGCTTGGTCGCCGACGTATAGGGCATGGCTGATGGCGGCACGAAATTGATGCGGCGGATCGCATCGGGGCTCATGCCGGTTTCGCGTGCCGCGGCATCCACGAGCCGCTCGAGGAGATACGCGGACTCCGGCCGTCCGGCGCCCCGATACGCGCACACCGGCACGGTATTGGTGCACACGCCCTTTACGTTCGCGTGGATGGCTCCGATAGCATAGAGCCCGGAGACCAGGTCGGTCGATCGCGTGGGAACAAAGCAGCCGAAGGGCGAGAGATAGGCGCCGAGATTGGCGAGAACAAAGACGCGCAACCCGAGGAAGCGTCCCTTTTCATCGAGCGCAAGCTCGGCGCGCGTTGCGTGATCACGGCCCTGATTGTCGGAGACGAACCCTTCCGAGCGGTCCTCCTGCCATTTCAGCGGCCGGGCGATCTTGCGGCTCGCCCACACCAGCAGCGCATGCTCGGGATACACGAAAGCCTTCATGCCGAAGCCACCGCCCACATTGGGCGTGATCACGCGCACCTTGTCCTTGGGCAGCTTGAGCACGGGCTCGGCCAGCTGGTCGCGCACGAAGTGCGGCCCTTGCGTTCCCGTATAGAGCGTGGAGCGGCCGCTCATTGGATCGTAATCGGCCACGGCATTGCGCGGCTCCATGGAGTTGACCACCACCCGGTTATTCACGAGCTCGAGCGCGACCACGCGCGTGGCTTTAGCGAAAGCGGCGTCGGTTGACTTGGCATCGCCGGCATCATTGTCCCAGTCGAAGACGATATTGTTGGGGATGTGCTCGAACAGTTGCGGCGCACCGGGGCGGATTGCATCTTTTGCTTCCGTGACCGCCGGCAGCGGCTCGTACTCGACTGCAATCGCTTCCGCCGCATCGCGCGCGGCGGCCAAGGTTTCGGCTACGACCAGCGCCACGGGCTCACCGACATGGCGCACCTTCTCGCTCGCGAGCACCGGACGCGGAGTATCGCGTCGCGGCGTGCCGTCGCGATTGTTGAGCGGGATCACGCAGGGCACGTCGCCGAGGCCATCGGCGCGAATGTCCTCACCCGTTCCTACGAACAGCACGCCGGGCATGCTCCGCGCCGGCGCGGCGTCAATGCGCTTGATGCGCGCATGCGCCGCCGGCGAGCGCAGGATGAAGGCACGCGCCATGCGCGGCAAAACGATGTCGTCAGTGTAGCGGCCCTGCCCGGCGATGAGACGCAGATCCTCATAGCGCCGCACAGGCTGACCAAGGCCGAATTTCATGCTGGCTCCTCCGTCGGATCCGGGATTTTTTCAGTTCCGCTTGGTCGGTCCGGCTGATTATACGCGTGGGGCTAAAGTGGGCATCGTTGAGACTTTTTCCACGTCGGTGATTACCGGATTGCGGGCTCGCCGTCGATCTCGTGTGAACCCGAGATTCGCTGGTCGCATCAGTTGCAAGGAATTGGAGCGCTACGAAGCCGACGCTGCGATCGCGCGCAGTTCGCCCGCGGCGCTCGGATACTTCCCCGCAAGCTCATCGAGGTTGCCGATCTCGACATCCGACGGCACCACGCCCGGCCATTCCGTGCTCGCGCCGAGAAACCAGCCCTGGCGCCCGATGACCCGCGCGGTGTGGAACGTGTCGCCCGGGATCAGCAACTGCACGCGCTCGCCGCTGCGCAGATCCGGTCCGACAACCACGCGCTCCGCCTCGCCGTTCGTGTGCAGCAGAAACACTTCGAGCGGCACGCCGAGATAATAGTGATAGAGCTGGTCGTTGCGGATGCGATGAAGACGCACCGGCGCGGCTGGCGTCACCATGAAATAGAGCGCGGAGCCCAGCGGCCGTTCGGCGGCAAAGGGCGGCGGCAATCCGCCAGCGGGAAGAACATGTTTGCTCACGAAAGTGAGCCGCACGAAGCCGCAGGTGGCATGCGGCTCGAGCTGCAAAAGCCTGCGGACATCCTGCGCACTCAAGTCAGCGCTCGCGTTCATTTGGCTCGATGAGATCTTCATCATCCTCCGCCAAATGCATGTTCCTCATAATGCATGGCCAGCCAGTCCATAATGCTTGCCCGAGCCACGCGCCATCGAGCGAGCATTGCTTTGTCATCAAATCCTCGTAAGAAAAGGCCGCGTGTCGTGAGAGGCTCATTTCGGCCCCCGGAAAAGAGCAACATGAACTTTGCCCGTCGAGCATTCCTGCAATCCGCCGGGGCTGCAGCGATCGCCCCCTCATTTTCGCCGGTCGCGGCGGCGCAAGCCTATCCGAGCCGGCCCATCACCATGGTGGTGCCGTTCGTCGCGGGTGGTCCGACCTCCGTGCTCGGCCGCCTCCTCGCCGAGCGGATGCGGGGCTCACTCGGACAACCCATCGTCATCGAAAATGTCGGCGGGGCGGACGGAAATATCGGTGTTGGCCGCGCCGCTCGCGCAAGTCCCGACGGTTATACCATCAGCATCGGCACCGCGGCGACGAATGTGATGAATGCGGCCTTCTACTCGCTTCCCTATGACGTGTTGAATGATTTTGCGCCGGTCGCTTCGCTCGTCAACGCTCCGCTGGTGCTCTATGCAAAACAGGCAATTCCGGCACAGGATTTGCGGGAGTTGATTGCGTGGCTGAAAAGCAATCCTGATAAAGCATCAGCCGGAATCTTCGCAGCCACTGCTCGTCTCATGGCGGAGCTGTTTCAGCGAGACAGCGGCACTCATTTTGCCCTCGTCCCGTATCGTGGCAGCCCCCCCGTCATTGCGGACCTTGTCGCTGGTCAGATTGACCTCGCGTTCGACGGACCGGCCCAGCTGCCGCTGGTGCGGGCCGGGACCATAAGGGCCTATGCGATCAATCGCGAAGCCCGCTCGGCGCTCGCTCCGGACATACCCACTTTTGCTGAAATGGGACTGACATCGCTTTCCCACCCCATCAGCTGGTGGGGATTGTTTGCACCGAAGGGGACGCCACCGGAAATTATCAGTAAGCTCAATTTGGCGGCGATGGAAGCGGTGGCTGATCCTGCGGTGCAATCTCGGCTGGCCGATCTCGGATTTGAGGTTTTTGCGCGCGAGCAACAGAGCGCGCAGGCGCTCGGCGCCCGGGTCAAAGCTGATGCCGAGAAATGGTGGCCCTTGATCAAGGAGCTTGGAATCAAAGCGGAATGAGACTTGTAGGGGCGGGTTTCAAACTCGCCCCTTGTCGGCAGAGATCGGTCGCGAGATATTGTCGGGGTCATCCGCCCATCGCGCAGGATTATTCGCGACCACACCACCGTCGTTTCGCACGATCTCTGCGCAACCTCCCGGTCCGCGTTTGTTGCGCGAGGGCGGGTTTGAAACCCGCCCCTACAAGAGGCCTTCAATGAACGTCGTTCCGCAATCCCCTTTTGTTGGGCAATCGCTTCCGCGCCGCGAGGACCGCCGGTTGTTGACCGGCCGCGGACAGTTCATCGCGGACCTCGAGCTGCCGCACACGGCGCACGCGGTCTTCATCAGAAGCCCCGTTTCCCATGCACGGATCGTATCGGTCGATCTCTCCCGCGCCGCTGCTTCGCCGGGCGTGATCTGTGCGCTCAGCGGCATCGAGCTTGCCCGCCTGTTGCCGCCAGTTCCCGACACGCAGCTGTCGCTCCCGAGCAAATGGGCAAAGCAGGTGGAGCACAAGTTCATCAATCCGCAGCAGCCGCTGTTGGCGAACGACAAGGTCCGCCATGTGGGCGAGGCATTTGCCGTCATCGTGGCGGAGAGCCGGTATCTCGCTGAAGACGCGGCCCAGCTGGTGAGCTTCGATCTCGATCCTTTGCCAGCGGTTGTCGATCCAGAAGCTGCATTGCGCGCGGGCGCGCCCATCATCCACGACAAGTTCGGATCGAACCTGATCGGCGGCTTCACCATCGCGAAGGGCGGTGTTGACGATGCGCGCGCTCGCGCGCCGCACAAGCTGCGCCGCCGGTTCTATCACCACCGCTACGCCGCCATGCCCATGGAGTGCCGCGGCGTCGTCGGGATGCATGATGCGCGCACCGACGCCGTTACCATCTGGTCGTCCACCCAGGTCGTGCATTGGGTGCGGCGCGAGGCGGCAGCGGTGCTCGGCCTCCCGGAAGCGCGCGTGCGCTGCGTCGCCCTCGATGTCGGCGGGGGGTTCGGGGTCAAGGGTCACGTCTACCCGGAGGATCTATTGATTCCTTTTCTCGCGCGCCGGCTGGGGCGCCCGGTGCAGTGGCTCGAAGACCGGCGCGAGCATCTCATATGCTCGTGTCATTCCCGCGATCAGATCCACGACGTCGAAGTCGCCTTCGATGATGAAGGGCGCATCCTCGCGTTGCGCGACGACTTCATTGTGGATTGCGGCGCATGGAATCCCATCGGGGTCGGTGTCGTCTACAACACCGCCGTCCATATTCCCGGCCCCTATAAGATCGACAATCTCGCAATAAGTGCGCGGGTGGCAGCAACCAACAAGGTCGCCAATGCGCCCTATCGCGGCGCCGGCCGGCCGGAAGCCGCGCTCGCCATGGAACGGATGATGGATCTTGTTGCGGTCGAGCTTGGTCTCGAGCCCGCCGACGTGCGGCTCAAGAACATGATCGGCCCCGAGGAGATGCCGTACAAGGCGGGCATTCCCTATCGCGACGGCGAGCCCATCATCTACGACAGCGGCGATTATCCCGCTGCTTTGCGCAGTGCGATCGCGGCGATCGGCGGCTTGCCTGGCTTCCGCGCGCGCCAGCGCGCTGCGCGGGAGGAGGGCCGCTATCTCGGCTTGGGCATTGGGTGTTATGTCGAAGGCACCGGCGTCGGCCCGTTCGAAAGCGCGCTCGTGCGCATCGATCCCTCGGGCAAGCTTTATGTGTCCTCGGGCGCCTGCCCGCAGGGCCAGGGCATGGAGACCATATTCTCGCAGGTGATGGCCGACACCTGGGCCGTCAATCCGCAAGACGTCGTCACCACCTTTGCCGATACATCGGCGGTTGCCATCGGTTTCGGCACCATAGCAAGCCGCAGCACCGTCACTTTATCGGCGGCCATTCATGGCGCGAGCGAACGCTTGCGCGAAAAGGTCTTCGCTATCGGCGCCAACCTGTTGGAGTGCTCGGCCAGCGATCTTGAATTGCGTAGCGGTGGGGTCGGCATTGTTGGCGTGCCGGGAGCCGAACTCCCGCTCGCGAAGATCGCGCAGGCCGCGCGGCCCGGCTGGGATCACGGCCGCCCGCACGGGATCGATGCCGGACTGGAGGAGACTTATTATTACGAGCCGCCGACGGTCACCTGGACCTACGCCGTCCATCTTGCATTGGTGGATGTCGATATCGAGACTGGGCGCGCGAATATCGAGAAATATGTGGTCGCGCATGATTGCGGCGTGGTGGTCAATCCCATGCTGGTGGAAGGGCAGATCGTGGGCGGCGCCGCGCAAGGGATCGGCGGAGCACTGTTTGAGGAATTCACCTACGACGCGCAGGGACAACTGCTCGCCGGCTCGCTCGCCGATTACATCCTGCCCACCGCGTGCGAGATCCCGAGCATGGAGCTCATTCACCGGCATTCGCCCTCGCCGCTCAATCCGTTGGGCGTCAAGGGTGTCGGCGAAGGTGGCGCGATTGCACCCCCGGTCGCTCTCGCAAACGCCATCTGCGATGCGCTTGCCCCATTCAAGATCGAGCTCAACCGGCTGCCGCTCAAGCCCGAGCAAATCCGAGTCGCGCTCGTAAGGCGGATTAGCGAAGCGTAATCCGCCTTCTCAGATGGCGGGTTACGGCTGCGCCTAACCCGCCCTACAAGGGTCGTCAATGTCGCGCGTATTTCTCAGCCATTCGAGCGCGAACAACGCGGAGGCCGTTGCGATCCGCGACTGGCTCGCGGCCGAAGGCTGGAACGATGTTTTTCTCGACCTCGATCCCGAGCGCGGCATCCGAGCGGGTGAACGCTGGGAACGCACGCTCAACGAGGCCGCCTCGCGCTGC
>CATPCO010000547.1 GCA_955652925.1 uncultured Xanthobacteraceae bacterium
CCCCAGCGCCTGCGGCGTTCCAAGTTGGCTTGGGCGTAGCGATCTAATTTGGCCGCATTTGTGGACGTTCATGTCAGGATTGAGATCAGTGCTGACAGGGCGGGCAGAGCGAGCGGAGGGAGAAGAGCGATGCTGAGACCGGCGCATGTCACAGCAATGACACTCGGGCTGGCACTTGCGCTGGGGCCCGGGGGGCTTACGCCGGCCTCGCGTGCGCTCGGTGACGAGACCGAACCTGTGGTCGAGCCGCCCGAGCAATTTCAACCCCGTATCATGGAAGGCTATCCGGACTGGTACATCGAGCGGCTCGCCGCAAGAGAACGCAAAATTATCGATGACCTCGGCGCGCGGCGCAACGCGCTGGGCGTGCGCGCCGGTCTCATTCTCCTCAATACTGAAGAGTGGAAGCCGGGCTCGGTCATTACTGTTGCGTTCAATGGCGGCACGCCGCGCCTGCACGCGCTAATCGAGCGGATCGCGTCCGTGTGGTCCCAGTATGGCAATATCAGATTCGATTTTGGCCGCGACGCCAGTGGGCACTATCGGACCTGGAGCCCGACCGACATCGACTATAAGGCGGACATACGCGTGGGTTTCCTGCCGGGCGGTTTCTGGTCGGCGATAGGCCGGGACAGCATCAACCCGGACCTCAATCAGCCGGGAAACGAGACGCTCAATCTGGAAGGGTACGACCGCAGCCTGCCGTATCAATTTGCCCGCCACATCAGGCACGAATTCGGCCACGCTCTTGGACTCGAGCATGAGCACCAGAGTCCAAATTTTGCATGCGATTTTCGCTGGGACGACGATCCGGGCTACGTGCGCACGACAGATAAATCCGGGCAATTCGTCATCGACGGCCAGGGCCGCCGTCCTGGAATCTATACGTGGTTTGGGGGGCCGCCGAACAACTGGTCCAAAACGAAGATCGATTTCCAGCTTCGCCAGCTCACGACGCTAAATCCCGATATCCCGGTGGCCGACTACAGCGTGGGCCAATTCGATAAGCTTTCAATCATGAAATATTACTTTGACGACTGCATGTACGTTTCGGGCAAGAACAGCCCGTGCTATTCGCCCGGCGAGATTTACGAGCTTTCCGCTGAGGACGAAAAACGGATCGCCATGTACTACCCGGTTGGTGGCGCAGTTGCGATGACGCGCCAGGTGCAAAAAAAGGCCGCCATCGAATCGGTGCTCACCCAGATCCCACAATCGTCGCTGCTGGCCAAAGAGTTGCAGGCAAGAAAAGACCAGCTTCAGTAGCGACGAACAGTAGCGACCGAACCTCAATCACCGCTGGCTTTACGCTTTGTACTCATTAATGGGCTCGCAGATCAGGGAGTTAGAATTTTTTGTTGCAGGGAATCTGCTGAAGCGCCGTCGCGGCGCCTTCGGTTTCGAAGGTGATAACCGGACTCCCAGCCCATTTCAACACAGGATTGATCTGCAGGGTGGTCGACCGAGCCAATCGTTTTATGAACTCGTTGTCCTCGTCTTCCTGCTGCGTGAAAAACATCGCAGTCCCGCTCTGGTCGAACATAAACGTAGATTGCGTGGTTTCTCCCCCATCGAAGCTATAGCGTGTGCGGGCCTCGACGGAACTGACAGGTTCGGAGAACAAAACGAAGGCTGACCAATAGTCGTGGCCACGATATTTGACGCGATTGTCATATGGGTTGTCGCAACGCAGGTACAGGTTTGCAGTGACTTCGCGGCCGGATTTTGATAGCGCGCCTTTAGCAGGCGTGCGCTGCATCACAATCTTCTTGCCCGTGGAGTCCGTCTCCGTGGCGTCTCGCCATTGTGCCGGCGCCGGCCCGGCACCAATCAACACGGCAAGGATGGCAGTGGCGACGCGCAAAGTCATATCTCCGAATTTCAATCTTGATCGGCGGCCGGGTTCCAGGTCAAGCCGATATCGGCTCATTTTATTTCGGTCGCGCGCGCGTTCAATGACTTTGGCGTAGCCCGCAGCACGCATCTCGCGCATAATTGGGCAAGGCCGGCAGCGCAATTTGCCTGCAATGACTCCATGGGAGGCTATCCAGATGCAACAGATGACGCGCCGCGTGCTCTGCATCGCAGGACTTGGCTTCATGCTGATCACCCCGGTAGCGTCAGCACAACAGCCGCAAGCGGTCCGTATCCGTGGTACGATCGAGACTGTCGATGGCAATGTGCTCACGCTGAAATCCAGGGATGGCACTGAAGTCAAACTGGTACTCGCGGAAAACGCGTTGATTGTCGCTGTGGTGAAAGCCACGCTTGCAGACATCAAAGAGGGCACCTTCCTTGGCAGCGCTGCGATGCCGCAAGCAGACGGGAGTCAAAAGGCTGTCGAGGTGCATATCTTCCCTGAACAAATGCGCGGTACCGGCGAGGGTCATCGCCCCTATCCGACGGTTGCGAACGGCACCATGACCAACGGCACAGCATCAGGCGCGACGGTTGCTGGAGTCGACGGCTCGACGATCACGCTCAAATACAAAGGCGGCGAGAAGAAGATCGTTGTCCCACCAGACGTGCCCATCGTTCGATATGAGATTGGCGCCAAGAGCGATCTTAAAACGGGTGCACATTTCACCGTGCTTGCCGCGACCAAGAAACCGGAGGGCATGATGTTTGAGACAAGCCGCATCAATGTTGGTCGCGATGGCGCTGTGCCGCAATAAATAGGCCTTCGGCTTTCGCGGGGATAGCGGCAGCGCGGCATCATGTTTCGGGCGGCACCGGGCGGGGCCGCCGGTCGCCGTCCACGGCAACATACGTGAAAATACCCTCGGTGACTGCGATCTTTTCCTCGCCGGTGCCGCGCCGGACCCAGCTTTCGACCTTCACGGTGATCGATGTTGTGCCGGTCCGGATAATTTCGGCATAACAGGTTACTTCGTCGCCGACGAAAACGGGACGATGAAAGCTCATCGCGGTGATCGCAACGGTCGCGGTTCGGCCTTTCGCGCGCCGCGTTGCAGCGGTGCCGCCGGCGAGATCCATTTGCGA
>CATPCO010000548.1 GCA_955652925.1 uncultured Xanthobacteraceae bacterium
AACGGGAACCTCCTGGTGCATCTATCCGAGCTATGACTTTGCACATGGCCAGTCTGACGCTATTGAGCGCGTCACCCATTCCATTTGCACGCTCGAGTTCGAGGATCATCGACCGCTGTACGATTGGCTGCTCGACAATCTGCCGGTTCCTTCACGCCCGCACCAGTACGAGTTTGCCCGTCTCAATCTGACCCATACGATTCTCTCCAAGCGCGTGTTGACAGAGCTCGTGCGCGGCGGTCATGTCGAAGGCTGGGACGATCCCCGCATGCCTACTCTCGCCGGACTGCGCCGGCGCGGAGTGCCGCCCGATGCACTACGGGAGTTCATCAAGCGGATTGGGGTCGCCAAGGCAAATAGCGTGGTCGATCTCGGAATGTTTGAATTCTCGGTCCGGGAGGTCCTCAACAAAACGGCTTTGCGCAGAATGGCAGTGCTGCGCCCTCTCAAGGTGATCATCGATAACTACCCCGAAGGCCGGATTGAAGAGGTGGAAGCGGCCAATCACCCTGACGATCCCGCCGCAGGTACGCGCCGCGTCCAATTTGGCCGCGAAATCCTCATTGAGCGCGAAGATTTCATGGAGCATCCACCAAAGAAATTCTATCGCTTGGCGCCGGGACGTGAGGTCAGGTTGCGTTACGCGTATTTCATCACGTGCCGCGAACTGATCAAAGCTAGCGATGGTGCAATAAGCGAGATCCATTGTACCTATGATCCGCAAACGCGGGGGGGAAACGCACCGGACGGGCGCAAGGTTCAGGCGACGCTGCATTGGGTCTCGGCAAGAGAAGCGCTGCCGGCCGAGATTCGCATTTACAACCCATTGTTCTCTGTTGCTGAGCCAAATGCGTCCGACTTTGCTGCCGACCTGAACCCGTCTTCTCTCGAAATATTGAAGGACGCCCGGCTGGAAGCGGCCTTGGCGAACAGCGAGCCGGGAGTGGCGATGCAATTCGAGCGGCAGGGCTATTTTTGCCGGGATGCAAGCTCGACGCAGGACAAGCTCGTCTTCAATCGAACAATTGGTCTGCGTGATACCTGGGCAAAGGTACAGAGTGCCGAGCGCGCTTAGATCAAGCGGGTCGCAGCCCGCGCGCCGGTGCGGCGACGTGCCTGCGCACTGCTTGCTTATGGTGTAAGATGCCCGCCACTGCGCCTGGGGGACTGCGCGATGGCAGAGGAAAATAGAGCGCGCGGTCGAGCCGACACATGGCGGCCTCGCCCCAGCCCTGGAGCCGCGGCCGGGGCAAGCTGGGCGTGGCCAAACGACCTCACAGATCTCATTCGACGTGCAGTGCAGCAGCTGCGCGCATGGCTCGCAGCTGAGACAGGGTCAGGCCGGCTGGTGCCCTGGCTTGCGATTTCCTTCGGCGGCGGTGTCATCATTTATTTCAGTATCGACCAAGAGCCCGCGCCGTGGGCGGCAGCTACTCTATTCATTGTTGCCGTCGCTGTGGTCGTCGTTGCTCGGCGTCGTCCCATTGGATTTCCGATTGCGCTAGGCATGGCGATGGTTACAGCAGGGTTTGCTAGCGCCACAATAAAACGTGGGATCATTGCTCATCCGGTACTGACTGCGCCTGCCTGGAATGTCGATGTCGCTGGTTTCATCGAAATGCGAGAGGAGCGGGAGCGCTCTGATCGCGTTACGCTGCGTATCGAACGTATGAGCGGACCGCGGGTGGATGAGAAGCTCGAACGCGTTCGGGTGTCCCTGCGCAAAGGGACCGCGCCGCCGGTGGGCAGCTTCGTCGCGTTCAAGGCGAAGCTCTCGCCACCACTCGAACCATTGCGCCCTGGCGGCTACGACTTCGCCCGGGACATGTATTTTCAGCGCATCGGCGCCTCGGGTTTTGTACTTGGGCGCATCCGAGCAGAGGAGGCACCGCACGCCCCGCGCCTTTGGCTGCGTTACCTGACTGTTCTCGACGCAATGCGCGACAAGATCCACAAGCGCATCCGCGCTGTCTTGCCAGGTGACAACGGAGCAATCGCATCGGCCCTCATCACCGGTAAGCGCGACGCCCTCTCGCCTCAGGTAAACGAGGCCATGTACGTGTCCGGTCTTGCCCATGTGCTCTCCATCTCGGGCTATCACATGGCCGTGGTTGCGGGCGTCATGTTCTTTACGATCCGGGCGTTGTTTGCGTTCTTCCCAGCTTTCGCAAATCGCTATCCCATCAAGAAGTGGGCAGCGTGTGCGGCACTCGCTGTTGCTGCGTTCTATCTCCTGCTGTCAGGTGCGGAAGTTGCGACCCAGCGTTCCTTCATCATGATTGCGATTGTGCTAATCGGAGTTCTTGTCGATCGCCAGACGCTGACCTTTCGAAGCATAACAGTGGCCGCCCTGGGCGTTCTCATGCTTGCTCCAGAGGCGGTCGTACATCCAAGCTTTCAGATGTCGTTTGCAGCAACGCTTGCTCTCGTCGCCGGTTACCAGCATGGTCTGCCATGGATGAGTCAGGGAGGCGAGACGCCGCTGGCTGCCCGGATTGCGCTGTGGGGAGGGCGCGAGATGGTGGGCCTCATTCTGGCTTCGTTGCTCGCAGGCACGGCGACGATTCCCTACACCGCCTATCACTTCCATCGCATCTCCCCCTATGGCGTGATCGCCAACCTCGGCGCCATGCCGATTGTGTCGGCCTGGGTAATGCCGTGGGGCATTGTGGGCCTCCTCGCTATGCCGCTTGGTCTCGACGGACCCTGCTGGTCGTTCATGGGTCTAGGGCTTGATTGGATGACGGCTGTTGCGTTCTGGGTCACGGCATTCCCGGGCGCCGTGGGCCGGATGGCGGCGTTCGGGCCGGGCCCGTTGCTCCTGTGCACATTTGGATTGGTGTTGTTCTGCCTGCTCAAGACGCCTCTGCGTTTTTTCGGCTGCTGCATCATAGGTTGTGCCATCGTGATGATGGCAAGATGGCCGCAGCCGGACATCCTGGTCGCTCCAGGGGGCGACGCCGTTGCTGTCCGCGGCAACGAGGGCCACCTCGCCATGATCAGGTCCGGCAGCGACACCTTTGCCTTCCGCGAGTGGCTCGCCGCGGATGGGGATGCGCGCGTGCCGACCGACAAGAGCCTTGCCGCTGCTTTCACCTGCGATGATCAGGGCTGTATCGGCAAGTTGCGGGACAAATCGCTGGTCGCGATCGTCAAGAATGCAAGCGCGTTCGAAGAGGACTGCCGGAAAGCGGCAATTGTGATCAGCCCCCGTCAGGTGCCAGGCGATTGCCGTGCGCTTACGATCGACAGGCAATACATGCGGCGCTCAGGGTCGCTCGCAGTCTACCGAGTCGGTGATGGTTTCGAGATCACACCAGCCAGAGCACCGGGTTACGACCGTCCATGGGCACCTGCCCGGCCGCAAGCGAGCGAAAGCCAAGATTTCGGACGATTAACGAACGCGCCCTCGCGTGATGCAACGCCAAACCCCGAAGATCTCGAGCCGGGAGACTGAGATCAATACCGCCGAAACAAGCCGACCATCTTGCCCTGAATGCGGACCCGGTTTGGCGGAAGGATTCGCACCTCGTAGGCGGTGTTTGCAGGCTCGAGCGCAATGGAAGCGCCCCGTCTGCGAAATCGCTTGAGCGTCGCCTCTTCATCATCGATGAGAGCCACGACGATATCGCCTGTCTCCGCGCCGTCCGCCTTCTTGATCAGCGCCACGTCGCCATCGAGGATCCCAGCGTCGATCATGCTGTCGCCGCGCACTTCAAGCGCAAAATGCTCACCCGTGGAGAGCATGTCAGCCGGCACATTGATGACGTGGGTTTGATTTTCGATAGCCTCCGCGGGCGTGCCGGCGGCGATGCGACCCATCACCGGAACCGCGACTGGGCGTCCCCCTTGATCATCGGGAGCCGCGCGCCTGCCAAGGTGGCCTTCGATCACGCTGGGAGTGAATCTCCTTCGCCCACTGCCCACGCCCTGCGCAACCGATTCCGGGAGCTTGATCACCTCAATGGCGCGCGCCCGGTTGGGCAGGCGCCGAATAAATCCGCGCTCTTCAAGCGCGGTGATCAAACGGTGAATACCCGACTTCGAGCGCAAATTGAGGGCATCCTTCATCTCGTCGAAGGACGGCGGGACGCTTTTTTCCTTGAGACGCTCATGAATGAAGCGCAGCAGTTCAAACTGTTTTTGCGTCAGCATCTCTGGTTTTCCCCTCGCAAGACTCGCTTAAAACAAACCATGAACATACGGTATATGTTCCATATGTGTTCTGCAAGCCCTTTAATTCGGGTAAACAAAAAAAGGGGGGTTATCGCGAAAGGGGTAAAACCTTGCATGGGCTGCCTTTCGCGGCGGCCGACGCGTGGGGTTCGCGAACGAGGAGGCAGTCAGCTGCCGCAAGCGGGCAGAGCATGGAACTGTCCTGCAGCAGGGCAGGGGTGGCGACAAGGAGACCATCGGGACCGGAACTCAACTCGGCCCGCAGGTAGTCGGCCCGTTCGTCGTTTTGCGGCAGGTCCCGGCCCAATACAGCTGATTCCAGCACCGGTTCGATGTCAGAGCGCCCGGCAAGTCGCCTCAGGAGCGGGACCAGAAACAGGACTGAGCACACATAGGCGGACACCGGATTGCCCGGCAGGCCGAGGACATGCATCGAGCCTAGCCGGCCGTGCAGCATAGGCCGGCCTGGCCGCAAGGCAACCTTCCAGAACGACAGTGCGAGGCCTTCCTGCCCCAGCGAGCTCTGAACCAGGTCATAGTCACCCACCGATGCGCCGCCTGAGGTGACGAGGATATCGCTGCCGAGTTCGCGGGCGCGGCGGACGGCCGCAACCGTATCTCCCACGCGATCGGGAACGATGCCGAGGTCAAGGACCTCGCATCCCTCCCGGGCTGCTATGGCCATGGTGCTGTAGCCGTTGGAATAGACGATCTCGCCCGGTTTCGGGTCGGAGCCAGGCATCACCAGTTCGTCGCCCGTTGCTAATACGGCGAGCCTAGGGGCTCTATGGACCCGCATGCGAGCGTGATTCATCGCGGCGGCGAGAGCGAGATCGCGATCAGAAAGGCGGCGGCCTTGGTGGAGGAGGACCGCCCCGCGCCGAAAATCGAGTCCTTCGACTCGCACATGTTTGCCCCTGGCGGCACTGACGGTCACGACGACAGTGTCATCTTCCCGCGCCGCATTCTCCTGAATGACAATCGCGTCCGCACCTGCCGGCAGAATGCCGCCGGTGAAGATCCGTGCAGCTTGCCTCGGACCAATGCTCCCGCTGAAAGGATGACCGGCCGCAACTTCGCCCACCACCTTCAGCCGCGCCGGAACTGCCGCCACATCGGCGGCGCGCACCGCGTAACCATCCATGGCCGACACATCGGCAGGGGGCTGCGTCCGCAGCGCCTGCAGATCAACAGCCAGCACGCGACCGTAGGCCTCGGTAAGTGGAACGGATTGCGCGGGCAGCGGTTCGACATTGGCGAGCACGCGGGAAAGCGCCTCCTCAACCGATATCAATCCCACGGCTTACTCCTCGACGCGGTAGTGCCCCGACTTGCCGCCGCGTTTCTCCAGTAAGCGAATGCCCTCGATACGCATTCCACGCTCAGTCGCCTTGACCATGTCGTAGATGGTGAGGCACGCGACGGTCACTGCGGTCAATGCTTCCATTTCGACCCCGGTCTTCCCGGTAACATTCACGGTCGCGCGTACGTTGATGCGCGATTTTTTCCGATCGGGCTCGATGTCGAGTGCGATCTTCGAAATAGGAAGGGGGTGACAAAGCGGAATGAGCTCGTGGGTGCGCTTCGCTCCCATAATGCCTGCAATGCGCGCGGCAGCGAGGACATCGCCTTTTTTCGCATCTCCTGCGAGCACCATTGCAAGGGTCTGGGGCGCCATGGCCACGTGGCCTTCGGCAATCGCGACCCGATCAGTAACGGCCTTGGCCGAAATATCGACCATCCGAGCCTCACCGCGCGGGCCAATATGCGTCAGCCTGGACACACGTGCCACGACCGCCCCTTGCTCACTCTGCGGCGGCTGTGCGTGGTTGTGCGCCGTGGAGCAAGCCGCGCGTCGCCGCCTCCACATCGGATTGGCGCATGAGGCTCTCACCTACGAGAAACGTCCAAATCCCCTGCCGCGAAAGGCATTCCAGATCGGCGCGTGAGAAAATTCCGCTCTCGCTTACGACAATGCGATCTGGCGGAATCCTGGCGGCGAGCCTTTGGCTGATCGCGAGCGAGGTCTCGAAGGTCCGCAGATCGCGGTTATTGATCCCGATGAGCCGCGAGCGCAAACGCAGCGCCCGATCGAGCTCGCCTTCATCATGCACTTCAAGCAAGACGTCCATGCCGAACGCATGTGCTCTATCCTCAAGCTCTCGCGCCGTCGCATCATCGACCGCCGCAAGAATGATGAGAATGCAATCCGCGCCCCAGGCGCGAGCTTCGATGACCTGGTAGGGGTCGTACATGAAATCCTTGCGGAGAACCGGCAAATGCGCTGCTGCGCGCGCATGCGCAAGGTGTTCGGCGGCACCTCGAAAGGAGGGCCGGTCCGTGAGCACAGACAGGCAAGCCGCTCCGCCTTTTTGATAGGCACGAGCGAGTGAGTCCGGGGCGAAATCGGCGCGGATCAATCCCTTTGAGGGGCTTGCCTTCTTAATCTCGGCAATAAGCGCGAAATTGCCGGCGCGGACCTCACGTTCCACCGCTGCAATGAATCCTCGCGGTGGAGGGGCCGACCTCGCTTGTGGCTCGATCTCGGCAATGGGATGCGCGCGCTTGGCGGCAGCGATCTCCTCGCGCTTATAAGCTTCAATCGTACGCAGGATATCGGTCATCTGTGCTCATGCATTCGAAACGGAAACGAGTCGCTGCAAGCGGCCTTCCGCCTCGCCGGAATCAATCGACTTCTGCGCGAGCGCCACTGCCATCTTTAAATCCTTCGCGCGGCCAGCAACCATCAGGCCGGCAGCAGCATTGAGCACCGCCACGTCCCGGAATGCGCCTTTTCTGCCCTTGAGCACGTCAGAGAGCGCCCCCGCGTTTTCGTCTGCCCCTCCGCCGCGCAGCGCATCCGGCTTGACCCGCTGCAATCCGGCTTCTTCCGGCGTGATTTCAAACGTGCGGACCTGTCCATCTTCGAGCGCTGCGACATATGTGGTGCCCGCGGTGGTGATTTCGTCGAGTCCGTCGGAGCCATGCACCACCCACACGCACTGTGACCCCAGATTTTTCAGGACGAGCGCAAGGGGCTCGATCCAATGACGTGAAAACACGCCAACCATCTGGCGCTTCACTCCGGCCGGATTGGACAGAGGTCCAAGCAGATTAAAGATGGTGCGAGTGCCAAGCTCGACCCGCGTCGGACCCACGTTCTTCATCGCGGGGTGATGGGCGGGAGCGAACATGAAGCCAATGCCCGCCTGTTCAATGCAGCGGCTTACGCCCTCCGGGGTCAGTTCGATATTGACCCCAAGGGCAGAGAGCACATCGGCTGCCCCAGAACGCGACGACAATGCACGATTACCATGCTTTGCAACCGGAACACCCGCGCCCGCAACGATCAGAGCAGCGCAGGTTGAAATGTTGAACGAGCCTGACGCATCACCTCCCGTGCCGACCACGTCAACGGCCTCGGCGGGTGCTCGCACGCGCAGCATTTTCTCGCGCATGGCAGAAACTGCACCGGTGATTTCGTCGACCGTTTCGCCGCGTACCCGCAGGGCCATTAAGAGGGCCCCCATCTGAGACGGCGTGGCCTCGCCGGACATCATGGTCTGGAATCCGCGCGCCGCTTCTTCGCGGCTAAGCGCTGCCCCGTTCGCGGCTTTGCCGATGAGCGCCTTGAACTCGTCGCTCACGTTACACCCACCGCATCACGCCGCACGCCGCGGTCCGGCATTGCGCGTCGACCATGGGACGCATTCCATCGCGCAACAACCTCCAGAAAATTGCGCAGAATGAGATGACCATATTCCGACGCAATGCTTTCTGGATGGAACTGTACCCCGTGCACCGGAAACGTGCGATGGACGAGCCCCATGATCAAACCATCTTCTGTCTCGGCAGTTGCGACCAGCTCTGGCGGCAAGCTCTCTCGCTCGACCACGAGCGAATGGTAGCGGGTCGCTCGGAACGGGCTGGGGACGCCCCGAAACACTCCCTCGCCGTTGTGTCTGATGTCGGAAAGCTTTCCGTGCACCAAGGTCGGAGCGCGGACGACCTTACCCCCGAAGGCCTGCCCGATCGCCTGATGGCCAAGGCAGACGCCCAGGATAGGAATACTGGGCGCTGCTTCTCTTATGAGTGCAAGGCAAATGCCAGCCTCGTTCGGAGTGCACGGGCCCGGCGACAAGACGAAAGCATCCGGCTCAATACGCAGCGCGCGGTCGACTGTAATCTTGTTGTTGCGAACGACTTCCACATCCGCGCCCAACCCGCCCAGATAATGGAACAGGTTGAAGGTGAAGCTGTCGTAATTATCGATCAGCAGGATCATTTGGCCACATTAACGTATTTGCCGTTTACCACCTTGAGAATGGCGCTTGCACCCGCGCCATCGCGAACCTCATCGAACGTGATCTCGCCTGCAACTCCAGGGAAGTGCTTGAGGCCACTCAGGCATTCGCGGATCTTGTCGCGGTCCGAATCGAGATCGGCGGGTTTGTTGGTTATGCCGGCTTTCTCGAAGCAGTATTTGTAGGAATAGATGATGTCATAAGCGCGCGGACCACCGTAGGGCGGTGCCTTGCCGTTATTCCTTGCCAGGAACTTTTTCAGATAGGCCTGCACTTCCGGGCGCGGATCTTCGAGCCATGCGGCTGTTGACATGTAGGCACCCTCGGCTGCTTTGCCGGCGATCTCGATGAAGCCCGGAGCGCTTGCACAGGCGCCGCCGATGATGGGGACGTTGAGCCCTTGCTTCTGCATCTCCTTGGCAATGGCGGCAGCATTCTGATAGCAGGCGCCAAGCGCAATCCCTTCGACAGCCAGAGACTTCGCCTTCGTGACCTGGGCTGAATAATCGGTATCCTTGGTGCGGAAGGACAAGCTTTCAAGCACCTCGACCCCGTTCGCCTTGAGGAGCGGTGGGAGGACATCCACGCCTTCGGATTTAGACACGGCATCTTCGGCATCATAGATGATGATGACCTTCTTCGGGTGATATTCCGCGACCCACGCTGCGACGACCGGCTTGAGCTGCTTGTCGCTGGTGAGCGTGTTGCGGAACGCCCACGTGCTCATCGCGGACAGCCCAGGCTTGGCTGAGCAGTAAGAATTGATCACCGTCTTGAGACGGTCGAGCTGCGGGGCGATAGTCTCGAACTCGGAGCTGAAACAGGGCCCTGAAACCGCCAGCACTTTGTCGCGTTCGGCGAGACGGCTCATATCCTTGAGGGCCTCGGCCTCCAGCGTCTGGGTGTCATAGCAAACGAGGTCAATGGGCAAGCCGCCAATGCCGCCCTTGGCGTTGATTTCCTCAACCGCCATCTCCATGGAAATTTTTGCGGTCTGGCCCCATTCGGCGCCTTTGCCGGTCAACGATGCGAGGCAACCGATCTTGACGTTGCGGCCCTCGAGCTGCGCCGCATGCGCCTGACCGGATAGCCCCAGCAACAGCGCAACGGCGGTCGCGCCAGCGGCGCTTGCGACAGGTAAAAATGGCAGCTTAGGCATTGGCGTTTCCTCCAGACTTGATGAGATTTGCGCAGTTTTGCGTCATTCCGAAGTTATCATAAGCCGAGGGGCTACATACCGAAGGGCCAAGCCAGTCTTTCAATGTCAGGATTTAGGCGGCGTTTTGGCCAAGATATGAACGCTGAACCTCCGGCATTTCGAGTAGAGCCTTTCCGGAACCAGTTATAACAATTTTCCCGCGTTCCATGACATGCCCTTGATCGGCAATTTGAAGGGCCAAGCGGGCATTTTGTTCGACCAGGAGGATGGTTTTGCCTTCCTGCCGCAGTTCGCGCAGGGTGAGGAAAATGCGGGTCACCAA
>CATPCO010000549.1 GCA_955652925.1 uncultured Xanthobacteraceae bacterium
AAGCGCGCGTCGTGGCCATTCGCGAGCCACAGGTCGACTTCCGGCTTGCTGATCGCATTGTTGCCGTTGACGATCAGCCCGACATTGTCCGCCGTCACAGCGCCAGCAGACGCTGATTTCAGCTGCTGGTAGCTTTTCTCGTATTGGGCCGGCATGTTCTGGTCCACACCACCGGCCTTGTAACGGCTGTGAAACAACGCCGCCGCATCGTGGTCGCTGGCCCCGGGAGACCGCCCTATCAGATAAACAAAAGGAAGCTTCGCCGGAGCAAGCTTATCGAGCAACTTGGCAACCCCTATCGCCGTCATCAGGCCGCCCGCGGCCACGATCATATCGACCTTATGGTGCCTGATATGCTTGTTCGCGAGGTTTTCAATCGCGTCGTGCGCAGACCCGTATTTGCCGTGCGCCGACGCCCACACGATGGAAACCTTGTTGCGTCCCTTTGGCTCCCATCCTTTGTCCCTCAGTGCCTGCACGAAAGCCAGCACATGGTGGGGGTGGTCTCTTGTGCTCAGCACAAAGCCTATCTTCATTGCTTTCGCCGCAGGTTTTTTAGCCTTTCGGCCGCTTTTGCCGCTCGCAGCTTTCTTAACTTTGTGGATTGCTTTGCGGCTCTTTTTCATGTGGCCCCTTCCTTGCTCTGGCCAGCCCAGGCCTGGTCACCAAAATGCTATTCCGCGGCCTGGCGCAACGGGCGCGGATAGATCAAGTCGTAAAGTTCAGGACGCTGCCATTGCAGGCCAAGCAGGCCCTGCTTCACGGCACAGTGGGCCGACGAACCCACTTCGTCACGGGTTGCGCGCAGGTAGCGCACGCGCTCAAGACTCACATCGACCACGCTTGTCCCCGCGATGGTGCTTTCGAACAAGATCTCTTCCGGGCCCGCCGCCATGGCAAGCCCCCGTTCGGTATGATCGAACAGATTCTGGGTCGTGACGACAATCGCAAGGTTTTCGATCGCCCGCGCCCAGATCAAGGTGCGCCAGGTCGCCCATAACTTGCTCTTGTCCTTGCCCGCCGGCATGAAAATGAGCTCGGCGCCGCGCAGCGCAAGCGCGCGGGCAACCTCCGGCATGTAGACCTCGCTGCACATGGCGAGCCCGATCTTCCCGTGCACAGTCTCGAACACGGGAAACTCGTCTCCCGGCACCCATTGGAATTCCCATGCTGTGCCGCCGGTGTAGATCCAGGGACCGTGCGGATGCGTGCGGCGATACCGCGCCGGCGCGCGCCCATCGGGGTAGGCCATGCAGATGAGATTGTAGGCTGTTGCGGCCGCATTATCGATCGGCGCAATGGTGCCGAACACGACGTGGACCCCATGCCTGGCCGCGGCATCGACCATCGCCGGCGTGGGATCGAAAGTAGCGGGCATGCGCCACGGTCCGGGATAGGTTTCGGGAAAACAAATGAAATGTGCGCCTTCGCCGGCGGCGCGCTCGATCGCGTGCACCGCATCGGCAACGTTCGCCTCATCGGTGCCCGGCCGGTGGCAGATCGGCTGCACCACTGCAATACGGAAAGTCATGGCCGTCGCTCCATCTGGTGTCGCCCGTCGCGCGCAACATGAGGCCGTGCAAAGGTGAGATCAAGAAAATGCGTACCGGGCAAAGGTTTTCCTCTGACGATACACCAATGTGCCAATGATCGCGAGATTGACTGCGTTGGCCAGGATGGCAGCGGCGAATGCCGGTGCATAGAAGCCGAAATAATCATAGAGCGCACCCGCCAGCCAGCCGCCGATGGCCATGCCGCCGCCGCTGGAGAGCAGAAATGCCGGAATTCGCCAATAGGCCTCCGCTGCCGGAAACAGCTCCCGAATGGCCAGGATGTAAGCGGGAATAATTCCTGCAAAACCCAGACCGAAGGCAGCCGCCACCGTGAACAGCCCGATCTCATCCTGCGTGACCAGGAATGCGCTCATCGCTGCAATCTGGCAGGCGGAGCCGGCAAGCACGGTGTTGAGCCCGCCGAAGCGATCGGAGATCCAGCCCCATAACTGGCGGCTCACAAATGCCGTGCCCAAGAGGACCGAGAGCATCGCCGCCCCGTGGGACGGGAGGATCCCGAGATCGGTGCAGAACGCAGGCAAGTGCGCCTGCGGCATAGCCATGGGAATGCAGCAAAATACGACTGCCATGGCTAACAACAGGAAGACGAGATTTGGCGGCCATCCCAACACCGTTCTTTTGAAGGACGAGGGGTGGAGCAAGCCGCCGGCGCGCGGCTGTTCAGGCGGTTCACGCAGGAAGATGGCCGCAAGCGGGACGACAACGGATAGCTCGAGCAGCGCGAAGGTGAACATCGTCTGTCGCCAGCCGAGATACGAAATGGCACGTTCGAAAATGGGGGGCCAGATTGCACCGGCGAGATAGGCTCCGCTTGAAATCAGCGCGAGCGCGGAGCCGCGGCGCCGATCAAACCACCGGCTCACGTAGATGTAGAACGGTGCGTTCATTCCGCCGATGCCGAGAAATCCGACAAACAGCCCTTGCCCGAGGTAAAGCTGCCAGGTCTTGCCCGCGCTCGAGAGGGAAAGTCCGGCGCAGATCATGAAGGCCCCGAAAATGACCGTCCATCGGATGCCCACGCGTTCCGCAATGGCGCTCATGAAGATGCCGCCCGCACCGAATCCTACCCAGGTCAACGCGCTTGCCAGGGCCGGTACGGACCGTTGGCCACCGACCTCCATTGCTATCGTTTTGAGCGCGACAATTGTGATCCACGGCGCCCCGAAAGAGAGCGCCAGGATCACCAGCACGATTGCGGCGACATTCCAGGACGATTTTGATTCAATCGACTGCACGATGTTTGTGCCGACAGTCTAACGCTTGAGCAGCCATTGTGTGAGGCCATGCTTGCAAGGCAGCCTGCTGTAGCCCGCATGAGCCATCGGATCGGCGCAAAGCGCCGACCCGATGGCGACATGCGGGAAAGCCTTCCCGGATTTCGCCATTGCGCGCAAGGCGCAATGGCATCATCCGGGCGATCGACGTGACCGCAACATGAAAGCACCGCCATCTCCAGCTCGCGACCCCGCCACCTGGGTCGCAAGGCTCACAACAGACGAGTGGACGGCCTTGCGTGTCCACGATGCTGTCTGCGAGACGGCCAACGATGGCGCCGTCGCGGCCTCGGTTGCGGAAGAGGCGCAGGGACGATGGTCCGTTGCCCTCCACTTTCGTACGCGGCCCCAGGAGGAGGCCGTGCGCGCGCTCATCGGGTTGGTTGCCGGCAAAGACGCGGCGGAAAAGATCGTATTTGAGCGGCTTCCCTCGACGGACTGGGTGCGTAAAAGCCAGGAAGGGCTCAGTCCCGTCCAAGCGGGACGCTTCGTCGTGCACGGGAGTCACCACCGGGGTCGCTTTGCGGCCAACCGCCGCACAATCGAGATCGATCCCGGGCTCGCCTTCGGTACTGGCCATCACGCGAGCACACTTGGATGTTTGCTGGCGCTCGACACCATCGCAAAACATGACAGTCACAAACGTCAAATCGGCAGTCACAGCGCGCACAAGAGCAAAGCCGCCGTGCTCGACGTCGGAACGGGAAGCGGGGTCCTTGCCATCGCAGCGGCAAAGGCGTTGCGCCGGCCGGTCGTTGCCGGCGAAATCGATGCACGCGCCGCCGCTGTTGCGCGTGACAATACGCAATTGAACGGCGTGTCGGCCGACATGGAGATCGTTCATGCAGCCGGCCTTGCTGACTGGCGCTTCTTCAAACGCTCGCCTTACAGGCTGATCCTTGCGAACATCGTGCTTGATCCGCTCAAACAGCTCGCCACCCCGATCGCGAGATTTCTCGCGCCGCGCGGCTGCGTCGTGCTTTCGGGCCTGCTGCAGGCTCAGGGCCGTCCAGCGCTCGCGAGCTATCGCACACGCGGCCTTGTTCTGAGGCGCCGTATCATGCTTGGAGGTTGGATCACGCTCGTCCTTGAGCGGCCAAACCGTGGTCGCAAGCGCAGCTTGGGTCGAGCTTTTGGCAAGACCCAACATCGACCCAACCGCCCGAAACATTGAATCTCGCAAGGCGCTCGCGGCAACCTACGCATCAAGTGAGCATTGCTGCTTGCGCGACCGGCCCATAGATTGCCCCCATGCTCGAGGCCCGCCTCCAATCCTTCGACGAACCGGCCGAGCGCGCCGCCAGCGGACCGCGCGTTGCGGCACTGCGCACCGAGATGGCGGGCCGCAACTTGACCGGATTCATTGTGCCACGCGCAGACCGGCATCAGAACGAGTCGGTGCCAGCGTGCGAGGAACGGCTTGCCTGGCTGACCGGTTTCACCGGATCGGCCGGAACTGCTGTCATTCTGCTCGATCGCGCTGTCCTCTTCGTCGATGGACGATACACGCTACAGGCGCGCCAGCAGGTAGATAGTACGCTGTTCACGATTGAGCACCTCGACAACGCGCAGGAGTGGATGGAGCAAAACCTCACGCCGGACGATTGTCTCGGCTATGATCCCTGGCTCCATACTGTTCAAGGAGCAAAGCGCATAGGCGAAACCTGTGCTGCAGCCGCCGCCAAGCTGGTGCCGCTCGATGCCAATCTGGTCGATGCGATTTGGACGGATCGCCCCGTCCCGCCGCTTGCTCCCGTGCACTTGCACGACCTGCGCTTTGCCGGCGAGTCGGCGGAGCAAAAGCATGGCCGCATTACCGCCGAGCTTGCCAAGCTGCGTGCCGATGCGCTGGTCATTTCAGATCCCCAGGCCATCGCCTGGACGTTCAACGTTCGTGGCGCGGATGTTGCTCATACGCCGATCACGCTCGCTTTCGCGATTGTTCCCCGCGAGGGCTCGCCTTCGATCTATATCGACGGCCGCAAGCTATCGCATGACGTGCGATCGCGCCTGGAAATGCTCGCCGAGGTGCGAGCACCGGGCGAGCTTGAGCAGGCGCTCACCGCGCTCGGCAAGGCAAAAGGCACGGTCCGGATCGATCAGGCGACGGGCGCGGATGCATTGGCTCGCCTGGTGACGGCCGCGGGGGGAAAGGCGGTGTCCGGACTTGATCCGACCGCCGCGATGAAGGCCGTCAAAAACGAGACCGAGATTGCCGGAGCACGCGCGGCTCATATCAGGGATGGCGCCGCTGTGGTGCGCTTTCTCTCTTGGTTCGACCGCCGCGCGGGCGATGGGACGCTTACGGAAATCGATGCCGTTGCCGCGCTCGAAAGTTTCAGACGCGATACCGGCCTCCTGAAAGACATTTCGTTCCCGACCATCGCGGGAGCAGGTCCCGATGGGGCCGTCGTACATTATCGCGTGACCACGGCGACCAATCGCGCCATCGCCACCAACGATCTGTTCCTGATCGATTCCGGCGGACAATATGAGGACGGCACCACCGACATCACGCGCACGGTCGTGGTCGGAGAGGCGACCTCGGAGATGCGCGCGCGTTTCACCCGCGTGCTGAAGGGCCACATCGCGGTTGCGCGGCTGGTATTTCCGGACGGCGCAACGGGGGCGCAGCTCGACTCGTTTGCACGCGAATATTTGTGGCAGGCCGGCCTCGACTTCGACCATGGCACCGGACATGGAGTCGGCAGCTATCTCTCGGTCCACGAAGGACCCGCGCGCATTTCCAAGCTGGGCAGCTTTGCACTCAAGCGTGGTATGATTCTTTCGAATGAACCCGGCTATTACAAGACCGGCGCATACGGCATCCGTATTGAAAACCTGGTGCTGGTGGTTGAAGGTCCAACTGTCGAAGGCGCTGAAAAGCCGCTCAATGCGTTTGAGACGCTGTCACTTGCACCCATCGATCGCCGGCTGATCGACCACCATATACTGGGGGCACAAGAGATCGAATGGCTCGACAAATACCACGCCCGCGTGTTCGAGATCCTCTCGCCGCTCTTGGATGCGCAGACGAACGCGTGGCTTGATACCGCAACCCGCCCGCTTGGCGCCGCGTCTTGAGGCCGCATCGCGGCAGGCCTCCCGCGCGCGAAATGGAACGCGATTCAAACAAGCCGGAAGGGCGCGCGAGCGGACCCATGCCATGGCGATTGCTTTGCCTGCTCATCGCCATGACAGGGGTGAGCTCGCTCTCCCTCAACATCCTCGTGCCCGCAATTCCGAGCTTGGTGGTGAAATTCGCGACCGACCCCGGCAATGTTCAGCTTACTGTTTCGCTCTATCTGATGGGGCTAGCCGTAGCACAACTGGTTTTTGGCCCTTTGTCAGATCGCATCGGCCGCAGGCCGGCTGTCCTCACGGGTCTCGCGCTCGCAACGGCTGCAAGCACGTCGGCCATCTTCGCGGGTACCATCACAAGTCTTGTTATTTGGCGCTTCGTGCAGTCGCTCGGCGCCTCGACCGGACAGACCATAGGCCGCGCAATCATTCGCGATCTCTACGCGCGCGAGCAGGCCGCGTCCATGATTGGCCTGATCACATCGGCCGTGGTGCTCATGCCGATGATGGCACCGCTCATCGGCGGCATCCTTGATACATTGTTCGGTTGGGAGTCGATCTTCGTTTTTTCCGCCGCGCTCACCGGGCTGGTATTCGTCTGGGCCGTGCTCGCCCTGCCCGAAACACGGAAAATCTCCGGCGTTCCGGCGGAAGGAAGCCGCTTTGTTTCCGATCTGCGCGCCCTTGCTGCAAGTCCGCGCTTCTTTGGCTATGCGCTGTGCGCGGCTCTTGGCTCGGCACCATTTTTCAGCTTTCTCGCCGGCGCGCCGCACGTGGTCGTGACCATGCTGCAACGTACGTCGGCCGAATACGGCCTGTGGTTCTTTCTTCCATCCATTGGGTTCATGACCGGCAATTTTGCAGTGTCGCGGCTGACGGCGCGCTTCGGAATTGATGCGCTTATTTGGGCCGGCATCGCATTCACCATTGTCGGGTGTCTGATCAATGCCGCCGTCTATGCCGCTTTGCCAGGATGGGACATGGCAACGATCTTTGTTCCTCAGGTGATCATCGGCATCGGCAACGGATTGTTGCTGCCGACGGCCGTGGCCGGGGCCGTGAGCATCCGGCCGCAGGTCGCGGGCACGGCTTCGGGGGCGACCGGCTTCATTCAGATGATCATCGGTGCCGGCGCGGCGCAGCTCTCCGGCTACGTCGTTGCCGGCGCCGCGAGCGCCATGCCGTTGCTGCTTTTGATGTTGTTTTTCGGCGTGGCGACCGCAGTAGCGGTATTCACCCTGGTGACGCGATTCCCGACCGTTCGGTGATCCCTGGCGCTGATCGGGTCAACGCTGCTCGCCCACAAGCGCGAACCACTCATCCTCCGTGAGGACCTGCACGCCCGCCCCTTTGGCCTTGGCAAGTTTCGAGCCCGCACCGGGACCGGCGACGACGTAATCGGTTTTCTTCGAAACCGAACCCGCAACATGGGCTCCCAGCCGCTCGGCCATGGCTTTGGCTTCGTCGCGCGTCATCTTTTCCAGAGCGCCGGTAAAAACGATGGTTTTTCCGACGACCGGAGAATCTGACGCCGGCCGCTCCGCGGGAAGAATGTCCACTTGGGCCTTGAGCCGCTCGACAATGTGACGGTTGTGCTCCTCGCCGAAATAGGCGGCGATGCTATCGATCACGGTGTCGCCGATCTGATCGAGGTTGTCCATCTCCGTTCGGGTCTCGCCGTTGCCGGCGGCAATTTGAACGCAGGCTTGGTGAAATGCGTCCCAGGTTCCATAGCCGCGGGCAAGCTCGCGCGCCGTCGTCTCGCCCACGTGGCGCATGCCGAGTGAATAGATGAACCGCTCAAGCGAGATTTTGCGACGCGCGTTGATGGCGCTGAACAGGTTGCGCACCGAGGTCTCACCGAAACCCTCGTGCTCCTCCAACCTGATCTTGGAGTTACGCTGCTCAAGCGTGAAGATTTCCGCGGGCTCCTTGACCCATCCCTGCTCGAAGAACAGCGCAATCTGCTTTTCTCCGAGTCCCTCGATGTCGAAAGCGCGGCGCGAGACGAAGTGCCGCAAGTGCTCGATACGTTGAAACGGGCAGGCAAACTCACCCGTGCAGCGCGACCGCGCTCCCTCCTCCCCGCCCGCAATCGCCTCGCGCACAATGGCGGTCTTGAGTGGACAGGGGCAGGTCTTCGGAATGCGGTAGGGCTTTGCGCCGCGCGGCTTGTCCGCGACGACACCGAGCACCTGGGGTATGACGTCGCCCGCGCGCTGAACCGTGACGGTATCGCCAACCCGCACTCCCAATCGCTCGATCTCGTCTTCGTTGTGCAGCGTGGCATTCGACACGACGACGCCGCCGACTGTCACCGGCTCGAGCCGCGCAATCGGCGTGATGGCGCCGGTGCGCCCAACCTGAATGTCGATCGCTTTAATGACGGTAGTCGCCTTTTCGGCCGGAAACTTGTGCGCAATCGCCCAGCGCGGATCACGCGACTTAAACCCTAGTCGTTGTTGCCAATCGAGCCGATCGACTTTGTAAACAACGCCATCGATGTCGTAATCGAGCGTTCCGCGTTGGGCTTCAATGTCGTGATGGAATGCGAGCATCGCCTCGACCGAACTACAGAGTTTCATCAGCGGATTGGTCTTGAATCCGCGCTGGCCAAACCATTTGACCATGCCCGATTGCGATTGCGCGGGCATCTCGCTGGTCTCGCCCCAGCTGTAGGCAAAGAACCCGAGCGGCCGCTCAGCCGTGATTGCCGGATCGAGCTGCCGCAGCGAGCCCGCGGCGGAATTGCGAGGATTGGCGAAGATCTGTTTGCCGGCTGCTTTCTGCCGTTCGTTGAGCGCCAGAAAGGCAGACTTGGTCATGTAAACTTCGCCTCGCACTTCGCAAACTTCCGGCGCCTTGCCGCGCAGCTGCTTGGGAATATCGGCAAGGGTTCGCACATTCGCCGTGACGTCCTCGCCCTCCATGCCATCCCCGCGAGTAGCGCCCCGCGTGAGCCGCCCTTGCTCGTACCGCAGCGTGCAGGACAAGCCATCGATCTTCGGCTCGGCGGTAAATACGATCTTCTGGTCTGGCGTAAAGCGCAGAAACCGGCGCACGCGCTCGACAAATTCGGCAATTTCGTCGTCCGAGAACGCGTTGCCGAGCGAAAGCATGGGCACCGAGTGGCGCACCTTTGCGAATTTCTGCGCAGGGGCTGCTCCGACGCGGCGCGAAGGTGAATCCGGGCGAATGAGTTGCGGGAAGCGCCGTTCAATGGCTTCATTGCGTTTGCGCAGCGCGTCGTAGATGGCATCCGAAACGCTCGGCGCATCCTCCTGGTAGTAGCGCCTGTCGTGCGCGGCGATTTCGGCAGCGAGCCGCTCGAGCTCGGCTTCGGCTTGCCGGGTTGTGAGCTTTTCAACTGCGAGCTGGCCAATGTCAGGCAAGATACCGCCTCGCTTACTCTTCAACCGGCGGCGCGAATCAGCCTTTCCGCCGCCGCACGCGCTTCCGCTGTGACTTCCGCGCCGGCGAGCATGCGCGCGATCTCTTCACGCCGTTTCTCCGCGGCGACTTCCGCGACCCGCGTCGCTACGCGCTTTCCGCTTTCAACCGCGCTCTTGCTGATGAGGTAATGTCGATCCGCCCGCGCCGCTACCTGGGGCGCATGGGTTACTGCGATGACCTGGATGCGGCGCGCAAGTCGAGCCAGCCGAACTCCGATCGCGTCTGCGATCGCGCCGCCTGCTCCGGTATCGATTTCGTCAAACACGAGGGTCGGCGCCGAACCGCGGTCTGCAAGCGCCACCTTCAGCGCGAGAAGGAAGCGTGCAAGCTCCCCGCCTGAGGCGACCTTCATCAACGGACCCGGCCGTGTTCCCGGATTGGTCTGAACCCAGAATTCGATTTGATCGATGCCGTGGGCAGCGGCGCCCGTTTCGCAATCGTCCGTGATCTGGCAAAAGAATCTTGCCCGCTCCAGCCGCAACGGTCTGAGCTCGCCATTGACGGCCCGCTGAAGTTTATCGGCCGCCTGTTTTCTGGTCGCCGACAAGGCCAAGGCAGCGTGCCGATGAGCATCCGCGGCGGCGCGAGCCCTCTCCTCCAGAGCGGCAAGGCGTTCGGCCCCGGCATCGACGAGCTGGAGATCTGCGGCGTAGCGCACAGCAAGCGCGTTAAGATCGTCGACGGGCACGTTGTACTTGCGTCCGGCGGCGCGCAACGCAAACAGACGCTCCTCAATCCGTTCGAGCTCGTGTGGATCGCTCTCAGCTGTCCGCAACGCTGCATCGAGATGGCCGCCGGCCTCCTCCAGCGCGTGCAGCGCCGTGTCGATGGCCTTCACTGCGGGGTCGATCAGGGCGCCCGCCTGAGCACTGCGACGTTCAAGCCGGCGCACCGCCGCCGCAAGGGCGGGCATGGGGGAATGGGTACCCGCAACTGCGTCGTGAGCGTCCCGCAGGTCGGCAGCGATCTTTTCCGCCTGCATCATCAATGTTCTTTTCTGTGCCAGGGACGTTTCTTCCCCGGGCTCCGCAGCGAGCCGGCCAAGCTCCTCGACCGCATGACGCAGCCAGTCAGCCTCACGCCGGGCACGCTCGACCTCTCCGCGCTGCGCGGCGAACTCCCGTTCAAGCGCGCGACGCTCGTTCCAGAGCCGTTCGACTTGTGCAGCCTCTTGTTCGAGCCCGCCGAAAGCATCGAGCAGGCGCCGGTGCGCCGCGACCTCAACCAGTGCGCGCTCGTCGTGCTGACCATGAATCTCGACCAGGGCTGCTCCAAGCGATCTCAGCGTCTGTGCGCTCACAGGCTGGTCGTTCACGAGCGCGCGGGTGCGTCCGTCGGCGAACTGAACTCGGCGCAAAATCAATTCGTCCTCGGCTGCAATGGCGTTATCCGCGAGAAGATCGCGCACTAGGTGGCGTGCCGGCATTTCGAACACCGCCGTGACCTGGCCCTGCTCCGCGCCATGGCGCACGAGCGCAGCATCGCCGCGCGCACCAAGCGCAAGCCCAAAAGCGTCGAGCAGAATTGACTTTCCCGCTCCGGTCTCCCCCGTGAGGACGGAGAGCCCAGGCGCAAACTCGATATCGAGACGCTCAATGAGAACAATGTCGCGAATGGAGAGCCGAACCAGCATTGATGGCTCCTGATTTGCAACACGATTGTCCGCTCGGGTACTTGCCAGCATAAACGCAGGCGGGCCGGCAACAACACAGCCGAGCCGGAAGAACGCGGTGGACGTCGCGGTTATTTATCGGGGGCGGCCGCGTCCGGCAACCGCAGGAAAGGCGCTAGCCAAACCTGAAGGCTTGGCTGATCCACGAAGCCTTGTTCTCGGTGGGCTGTAGGCCCTTCGACTGCATCAGCGCGTAGGCGTCTTTGTACCAGCGGCTATCGGGGAAATTGTGCCCCAGCACCGCAGCCGATGTCTGCGCCTCGTCGATAATGCCGAGAGCCATGTAGGCTTCCGTAAGCCGCAGCAGCGCTTCCTCGACGTGGCGCGTTCTTTGATAGCGGGTGACCACCACCTTGAATCGATTGATCGCTCCGGTGAATTCGCGCCGCTGCAATTGCCAGCGTCCGATCTCCATTTCCTTTCCGGCAAGCTGATCGCGCGCCATTTCAATCTTTCGCTTGGCGGCGACGGCATATTCAGAGGTTGGGTACTTGCGCACGACTTCTTCCAGGGTTTCGACGGCTTTTTCCGTGCGGCCCTGGTCGCGCGAGATCTCCGGAATCTCATCGAAATAGGATGAACCGATAAGGAACTGCGCGTAGGCGGCGTCGGGACTGCCCGGATGCAGCGTTACATAGCGGCGCGCGGAATTGATGCACTCTTCATGAGCGCCCGCTTCATAATACGCGTATGCGGACATGATCAGCGCTTTGCGGGCCCATTCAGAGTAAGGGTGCTGACGATCGACCTCCTCGAACTTCTTCGCCGCTTCCTTGGCGTCTTTCTTGGTGTTGAGCAGATACAAGCCTTCATTGTAGAGCTTGTCGGCAGGTTCGTCGGGTGCGATGGCATCCTTGTCGAACAAGCTGCATGCCGCGAGCGCCACGGCGAGAAGGACGAACGCGGCAACGCGCGTTACCGCGTAACGGGCGGGCTCAATGAGCTGTATGCGCACGCAACCCCCGTCCATGGATTGGATGAGACCCCCTCACGCAATCGAGGCGCAACTCGGCAAGCCCCGCTCAGAGCCGTTGGCCCGCCATAAACCCCTGCCAAGCCGCAAAAAATAGGGGGGCATTCCGCCCGGAATGTGGCAGAGGACAGCGATTGCGGCTTTAGGAAAGCTGGGAAATCAAGCCATCAGGTCCGCGAGCTCAGCACGCTCCCGCGCAGGCCGCCGCGTCTCGGTCTCAGTCCAGGTCCATGCGGTCGTGTCGGAGATCAATGCGCAAACAACCGCATAATTGAGCTTATGGCCACCCCGGACGGAGCGATAAGTGCCGAGCAGCGGCCCGCCCGCGAGCGCCAGATCCCCGATCGCATCGAGCACCTTATGACGAACGAATTCATCCCGAAAGCGCGTACCTTCCGGATTGAGTATGCGGTGATCGGTCACCACAAGCGTATTTTCGAGAGAGGCGCCAAGCGCATATCCCGAATTCCAGAGGGTCGCTACATCGCGCATAAAGCCAAAGGTGCGAGCGCGCGCGATCTCGCGCCGGAAGATTTCAGGTTTCACGTCAATCGCGAGGCATTGCCGGCCGATCAGGGGGTGGTCGAAATTGACCTCGGCTTCAATACGGAATCCACGGGAGTTCGGCAGAAGTTCCCCGAAGGCGTCGCCCATTGCCACGCGCACCGGCTTGAGGACTTTGATGTGACGCCTGGGCGCACGAAGAGTCTCAATGCCGACAAGGTCGATTGCAGCGACAAACGGACCAGCACTGCCATCCATGATAGGCGCCTCTGGTCCGTCGATTTCAATCACGGCGTTGTCCACGCCCAGTCCGGAAAGAGCTGCCAGCACGTGCTCGGCTGTTGAGATCAACGGCCCGTTTGCATCGCCGAGGACGGTCGCGAATTCGGTCGCGGTGACAGCATCCATGTCGGCCGGGATTTCGCGATAGTGGTTTCCCGCAAGCCCGGTTCGGATGAACCGCAGCCCGGTTCCGGTATCGGCAGGATGGATCGTGAGCGTAACTGGGAGGCCGGAATGGACACCCACACCCAGCAAAGTGGTGTGATCGCGCAACGTGGTCTGCCCAGCCAGCTGCATGCTCCCATCCCACGCTCGTTGCGCCTGTTGAACGAACAGGCCAATAATGCGGGTGACTCGGCCGCGGTCCTGCGTCGGTTTGGTTAAATTCGCCGCGGGTAGGATTACGGCCGCGTTGTCCCCCGAACTGCATCCCCTATGTCGACAAACTTTAGCCTCGCGGCAGGCGAACTCCAACTCACGCTTTTTTACCAACTGTTACTAGAGCCTCCCGCCAAGGCTTATTGCTTGTGGTGGGGAACGTTGAGGGCTCGAAGGCAGCTTGAACGTCAAACGAGGGAGACAGGGCTATCTCCCCCCACACAACATATCCTTAGGGATATCAATTGGTTAACAGAATTCGTAATGGGCTCCAAAAGAGAGCCAACGGGACCCCGGCCGTTGGCCGGGGCCCCGTTCCAAAACGACCAGGGGGTCTTCAGTTGGCTTGCCGACGCAGGAACGCCGGGATCTCCAACTGGTCTTCCTCAGGGACGTTATGCACAGCAGCCTGCCGTCCGAGCGAATCAAGGGCCTGGTGAGTCGGCCGTTTGGCATATTCCGAGACCGGCTCTGAAGAACGCGGCGTTGGCCCGGTCAGCCGTGGCGGGGCGGGTGGCATCCGATCGGCCGGGCGCGGGCCAGGCCGAACCGGTCGGGGACTAGCTGATGCTTTCTCAGCGCCCTCGTCTTCGCGCCGGCCGAGGCCAACGGCTGCAAGCCGTCGCAACAGTCCGCCACCTTTGCGCCGTTCCGGCGGCTCCTCTTCGCTCGTTTCACTGCGCTGCGCGCGCAACTCCGCCTGGGCTGGCCGCGGCAGCTCTTCAATCCCCGGCATCCGCCGCGGCCGGTTTGGACCAGGCTCAGGGGCCGGAGGAATGAAGGCGTCCGGAATTGGGGGCTCCGCAGGAGCGGCCGGCTGCTCCGCAAACAATGACGGTTTGCGAGCTAGGGGACGGATTGTGACGTCCTCGACCAGCGGCAGAACGGCGGCCGCGACTGCGGCCTTGGCTGCCCTTTCGATCGCTTCCGGGGTCTGCTGCGGGGCAGTAGCCGCGGTCCCGGCCGCAAGAACGCGACTTTCTTTTCGGTCTGCACGGTCCGTCGCCGCCTGTTGCTGCTCCACCCGCATCTGGTCCGATCGCAGCTTCTGCGTCAGCTCTGCGATCCGCACCTCCGGCGCACTCAGCGGGCGCGCTGCGGCGGGCTGATCGATGCCGGTCGCAACCACCGAAACACGGATGATGCCCTCCAACGTCTCATCGAACGTCGCTCCCACGATGATATTGGCGTCCTGATCCACCTCCTCGCGAATGCGGGTGGCGGCTTCATCGACCTCGTACAGGAGGAGATCTTTGCCTCCGGTAATGGAAATGAGCAGGCCTTTGGCGCCTTTCATCGAGGCGTCGTCGATCAGCGGGTTCGAGATCGCTGCCTCAGCGGCGGAGAGCGCTCGCTTTTCACCGGAGGCTTCGCCCGTCCCCATCATGGCCTTGCCCATCTCGCGCATGACAGCACGCACATCGGCGAAATCGAGATTGATAAGCCCCTCCTTCACCATCAAGTCGGTGATGCAGGCCACGCCCGAATACAGCACCTGATCGGCCATCGCGAACGCATCGGCAAACGTGGTCTTCTCGTTTGCCACGCGGAAAAGATTCTGGTTGGGAATAATCAGAAGAGTGTCCACAACCTTCTGCAGTTCGGTAATCCCGGCTTCGGCCACCCGCATTCTTCGCACGCCCTCGAAGTGAAAGGGCTTGGTTACAACGCCGACAGTAAGGATGCCCGCCTCTTTGGCACATCGCGCGACGACGGGCGCTGCTCCCGTCCCGGTCCCGCCGCCCATTCCGGCGGTCACGAATACCATGTGCGCACCCTGCAGGTGATCGCGGATTTCCTCGATCACCTCCTCCGCCGCGGCGCACCCGACCTCTGGCTGCGAGCCGGCGCCCAGGCCCTCGGTAACCGTGACACCCATTTGGATGATGCGTTCGGCCTTCGACATCGTGAGTGCCTGGGCATCGGTATTGGCAACGACGAAATCGACGCCTTGCAGCCCGCTCGTGATCATATTGTTGACTGCGTTGCCGCCGGCGCCGCCGGTTCCGAACACAGTGATCCGCGGCTTTAACTCACGGATGTCGGGAATCTTCAGATCGATGCTCATGTTTGCCTCTTTGATACGCGGAAATCACTGCCGGGTCCGCTCGGTCCGCCGCCGATCGTCGGGGTATCGAGTCATCAGAAGCTCTCGCGCAGCCATCGTCCGACCCGTGCGATATAGCCGCCGCCTGTTTGCGAGTGCCGCGTTCGCCGCGGTTCGAAATGCTCAAGGTGCGCCACCTGGGGGTAAACCAACATCCCCGCGGCGGCCGCAAACGCAGCGCCCTTTGCTTCCTCCGGCAGTCCAGCCATGCCGAGAGGGCGCCCGATACGCACCGGACGCGCGAGGATGTGGCCCGCAAGGCCGGCGAGCCCCGTGAGTTGACTTGCTCCGCCAGTAAGAACGACGCGGCCGCGCAGTTCCGCTGCAAATGGAGAGGCAGCCAGCCGGTCGCGCACCATCTCAAAGATTTCCTCGATTCGAGGCTTGATGAAGCGCACCAGACTTGCACGTGAGACAAACTGCGGCGCTTCCATTTCGTCGTCGTCGACCGGAGGCACCGCGATCATCTCACGCTCGTCGGAGCCGCCGATGAGTACGCCGCCGTAAAGCGTCTTCAGCCGTTCCGCGTCAGGAATGCGGGCGTGCAGTCCGCGAGCGAGATCCAAGGTTACGTGCCGGCCGCCGAGCGCAAATCCGTCGGCGTGGACGAATTGCCCTCCCGCGAACACGGCGATGCTCGTTGTCCCCGCACCCAGATCGATCACGGCCGCCCCGAGCTCGGCCTCGTCATCGGCAAGGACGGACAGGCCCGCCACATAGGAGCTCGTTACCATTGCTTCGACATTGAGATGACAGCGCTCGACCGCCAGCATCAGGTTGCGCGCCAACGAAATGTCGGTGGTCACCACATGCATGTCGATGCCGAACCGGCGCGCCAGCATTCCGCGCGGGTCACGAACGCCTGTTGCATCGTCCACGCGATATCCGAGCGGCAGTGAATGCAACACGGCGCGACCCGCGCGTATCGAATGCCGGCTTCCGGCAGTGAGCACGCGTGCGATGTCACGCTCACCGACAGCCGAGCCGGCAACATCAACGGACGCTGTAATGTGCTCGCTTACCGGCCGCCCCGCCGAAACGGAGACAATGACGGCTTCGAGCTGCATTCTTGCGTTGCGCTCGGCAAGTTCAGCACATTGGCGGATGGCCGATTCCGCTTCGGCAAGATCGACGACGCTGCCTGCTTTCATCCCACGCGCGACGGTGTGACCAAATCCGAGCACATCAATGGAGTGGGTGCGGTGGCGCAGGACATCATCGGGCTCGCGCGGCCTGAGCCGGGCGATAAGGCAAGCGACCTTGCTGGTGCCGACATCGAGGGCAGCCACAAGTCCAGAGCGTTTCTGCGGCAGCGGCCGCATCTTCGGAGTGAGGCCGGACTGGAGGGCGCTCATGCGTTGCCGGCCTTCTTCTTCGTCTTATCCTTCAGCCCATCCATTCGCGCCTGCGCAGCGGCATCGGAGAGCCGAACGGTGACCCGGTCGGGAAGCCTCAAATCGATCAGAACGAGATCGCGGGTGATCAGATTCTTTTCCGCGTCGAGAGCGACCAATTTATCGAGTGCCGCGCCAGCCGCGATTTCGGGCAACAGCACCTCGATTCCGTTTTTCAGTCGCAGGTTCCAGCGCCGTTCACCGACGAGGATCGACGCATAAACAAAATCGCGCAGCGAAGGGTAGCGGTCGAGCAAACCGAGAAGCTCCTTTGCCTTGCTCCCAGCTCCATCACCGACCACAAGCGGCAGACGAAGCAGCTGGGGTGGCACGTACGGCTCGAGCACGGTGCCGTCATCGGCAATCACGGTGACGTGCCCCTGCTTCTGCCACAGCGCAAAAGGCTCACGTTCTTTAATGGTTATCTGCAGCTCGCGCGGATAGAGCTTGAGCAGAGTGGCATCGGCAATCCAGGGATTTCTCTTCAGTCGCTCGCGCGCCTCTTCCACAGCAAGGAAGACAAGCGAAGTGGCGCCGGTGATACCCGCACTCGCAAGAACCTCCTCCCGGCTCACATGATGATTCCCGGTCAGTGCAATCGTGCCGACCCGCAGCCCGCTGGCTCTGGCAGCCCATTCGCGAGTATCCGTGAAGAGAGCAGCAATCAGCTGTTCGTGGACAAGCATGGCGTAAGCGATGCTCGCGAGAACGATGATCGCAGCAGCGCCAAGTCCCGCGCGCGGTAAGCTGGCGCGAGGCGGCTGCTCCGACCGCTCGGCGGCAGCGGCGGCGCGCTCGCTCGGCGGCCAGAAACAGCGCGCAATCCCGCTCAACGATTGAGCGAGGCGTCCTCGATCATCCATCGCACCAGCTCGTCAAACGTAATCCCCGCGTGTGCCGCCAGTTCGGGCACCAGCGACGTTTGAGTCATGCCAGGCTGCGTGTTGACCTCGAGACAGGCTAGTCCCCCGACCCCGCCGACGCGGTGGTCATAACGAAAGTCCGCACGGCTCACGCCCCGGCAGCCCAGCGCCCCATGTGCCGCCAGTGCTAGTCTGCGGACCTCTTGGTAAACAAACGATGAAAGGTTGGCGGGCAAAACATGTTTTGAGCCCCCAGGGGCGTATTTTGCCTCATAATCATAGAATGGCGTTGCCGATACGATGTCGATTACCCCAAGCGCCTCGTCCCCCATGACCGCGCAGGTCAACTCCTTGCCGGGAATGTATCTTTCCACCAGCACTCGGTCGCCGAATTCCCAATCAGAACGGTTGAGCTCCTGCGGCGGATGGGCGTGTTCCGTCGTGACAATGAAGACCCCCACGCTGGATCCTTCGGCCAGCGGCTTGATCACGTAGGGCCGCTCCAGGATATGTTCTTTCGCCGCATCGAAGCGCGAGGCAACGACACCTTCAGGAACCGGGATTCCGGCTGCTCGAAACAGGGTCTTGGCGATTTCCTTTTGCATCGCGACCGCCGAGGCCATTACGCCCGAATGGGTGTAAGGGATGGCGAGAACTTC
This sequence comes from uncultured Xanthobacteraceae bacterium, assembly GCA_955652925.1. GTDB lineage: Bacteria > Pseudomonadota > Alphaproteobacteria > Rhizobiales > Xanthobacteraceae > VAZQ01. The sequence continues at coordinate 18,215 of CATPCO010000549.1, forward strand.
CAGAATCCCCTGCAGGGTGCCGTCTTCCCCGGGTCGACCGTGCAAGACATTGAGTGCAACATCAGGTTTGACGGTCGCAAGCACGGCCGCGATATCGCGGCCCACGTCGATGCGAGTGACACGATAGCCGAGCCGCGAGAGCGCCTCGCCGCAGGTCTTGCCGGAGCGGAGCGATATCTCTCGCTCGGCCGACCAGCCTCCCATCAGAACAGCAACGTGCTTGCTCATACGATCTGGGCCAAGCCGCTCATTGGCGCGTTTCGATTGCCACGCCGATGCGCTTGATCTCCCACTCGAGGTCGACGCCAGAGTTCTCCCTCACCCGCATGCGTACCGTCTCGCCCAGGTTCTCGATGTCGGCTGCGCTTGCGCCGCCGAGGTTAATCAGAAAATTGCAGTGCAGCTCCGAGACCTGAGCATCACCAAGCCTGAGCCCGCGGCATCCCGCGGCATCGATGAGCTGCCACGCCTTGCGACCCGGCGGATTCTTGAAGGTTGAGCCTCCCGTGCGGCTCTTGATCGGCTGCGTCGTCTCTCTCGCTTCGGTGATCTTGTCCATCTCCGCTGCAATCGTTTCAGCGTTGCCCGGCTCTCCTTGGAAGAGCGCTTGCGTAAAGATGATCTTTTCCGGCACCCCGCAGTGGCGGTAACTGTAGTTCATTTCTCCAGTGCTCAAGACATGCATTCGACCGTCGCGATCGATACCGCGCACTTCGATGATGGCATCTTTCGTTTCGCGGCCGTAAGCGCCGCCATTCATCCGCAGCGCTCCGCCGATCGCGCCCGGGATGCCACGAAAAAACGCCAGCCCTGATATTGCCGCCTCCTGGGCCATGCGGCTGACCTTGACGTCGGGCACCGCTGCGCCCACGCGGATACGGCTTCCGGGTTCAAGCCGCATGTCGCCGAAACCACGGCCGAGGCGGATGACCGCTCCCGGCACACCACCATCGCGCACAATCAGGTTGGAGCCTAGTCCGACAACGGTGACCGGTATTTCGCGCGGCAATGCGGCGAGAAACTCGGCAAGATCAGTTTCGTCCTCGGGCATGAAAAGGACCTGCGCGGCTCCTCCGACGCGAAACCAGGTGAACTCGGAGAGCGGCTGGTTGGCGATCACTCGGCCGCGCAATCGCGGCATGCATGCGCGCAGATCTGAAACGAGATCCTGAGTGGGGATCACGCGGCGGCCCCAAGCGCAGCGAGTTCGCCCGGCAGCGCGTAAGCCCATTGCGTGATATTCCCGGCTCCGAGACACACAACAATGTCGCCAGGCTGCGCCAGGCGCTTGATCATGGGCGCAAGATCGTGCGCTCCATCAAGCGGAATGACTTGACGATGTCCATGGGCGCGCAAACCCTGGACCAGGGCGTCTCGGTCGGCACCCGGGATCGGCATCTCGCCCGCCGCATAAACGTGGCCGACGATTACGCTATCGGCGTCGTTGAAACAGGTGGAGAACTGGTCGAACAGGGTCGCGAGACGCGTATAGCGGTGCGGCTGCACGACCGCGATGACACGTCCCTTGCTCGTCTCCCGCGCCGCCCGCAGCACCGCGGCGATTTCAACGGGATGATGGCCATAATCGTCGATGATCGGCACGCCATTCCACTCGCCGGTGCGGGTGAAGCGGCGCCGCACCCCGCCGAATTCGGCGAGAGCCTTGCGAATGAGATCGTCGGCAACGCCAAGCTCGTGGGCGACTGCAATTGCAGCCGTGGCATTGAGCGCATTATGCCGCCCCGGCATAGGCAGGCGCAGGCCATCGATCTCATGCACGGTCGCGCCGGCGCGGTCGCGGAACACGACCGAGAAGCGCGATTGGCCATCGCAATGATCAAGCTCGGCGAGCCGCACGTCCGCCTGGGGATTCTCGCCGTAGGTAATCACACGCCGATCGGTGATCTGCCCGACCAGCAATTGCACCACGGGGTGATCCGTGCACATCACGGCAAAGCCATAAAACGGCACGTTTTCAACGAAAGCACGGAACGCTTCCTGCACCGCGTCGTAAGTCTTGAAATGATCAAGGTGTTCGGGGTCGACGTTGGTGACGATGGCGACATCGGCTGGAAGCTTCAGAAAAGTGCCATCTGATTCGTCGGCCTCGACAACCATCCAATCACCCGCTCCTAATCGAGCATTGGTGCCGTAAGCATTGATGATGCCGCCATTGATGACGGTCGGATCGAAGCCGCCCGCATCGACCAGAGCGGCAACGAGAGAAGTGGTCGTTGTTTTTCCGTGCGTGCCGGCGATTGCGACGCAGCTCTTGAGGCGCATGAGTTCGGCGAGCATCTCGGCACGCCGAACGACCGCAAGCCGCCTCGCACGCGCGGCTGTGAGTTCCGGATTATCGCGTTTGATGGCGGTCGATACGACCACGACAGCGGCATCGCCCAACGCGGTAGCGGCATGTCCGATTGAAACTTTCGCACCCCTTTCCCGCAAGCGCCTGACGTTTGCGCTCTCGGATGCGTCTGTCCCCTGCACGGTGTAGCCGAGATTGATAAGCACCTCCGCGATACCGCTCATCCCAATGCCGCCGATGCCGACAAAGTGGATCGGTCCGATATTTGTCGGCAGCTTCATTGCGCAACACTCATAATCTCTCCCACGAGATCGGCCAGCCGCTCCGCGGCGTCGAGAACACCCTCTGAGCGCGCAGCGGCGGCCATTGCTACGAGCTTTTCCGGAGCGCTGGCAAGCATGCTGATTTCGCGCGCGAGCCGATCAGGGGTGAAGTCATTTTGCAGGAGCCGGATTGCCCCGCCCGAACGCTCCAGCACTGCTGCATTGGCGGACTGATCCTGATCAAGAGCATGCGGGAGAGGCACGAGTATGGCAGGCCGGCCCACAGCCGTGAGTTCCGCCACGGTGCTGGCGCCGGAACGGGCGATCACAAGCTGGGCGGCCGCGATCCGCGCCGGGAGATCGGAAAAAAATGGGGCCACTTCAGCCGCAATTTTTGCTTCAGCGTAAGCCGCCTTGACCCGTGCAAGGTCTTCGTCGCGCGCCTGCTGCACGATGGCGAGTTCGCTCTGCAAATGCGTATCCAGTCTTTGAAGTGCGGCCGGCACCACATCCGCCATGATGCGCGCCCCCTGGCTGCCGCCGAAGATCAGCAGCCGAAATGCGCTCCCCCGTTGCCGATGCATGAAAGGTTTCGCCGCGGCCGCGATGACGCTCGAACGAACCGGATTGCCGGTTCGCCTTGCTTTCGCGTTGAGCGTCGGCTCGCGCTCGAGCACTCCTGCAAAGCTGGTCGCAACGCATCTCACCCGGCGCGCGAGGAACCGGTTGGCCCGGCCCATGACCGCATTCTGCTCGTGAATGAGGGTTGGCAGGTTGCGAAGCGCTGCCGCGAGCAGGGGAGGAATGGTGGGATAGCCGCCGAAGCCGACAACCGCTGCTGGCTTGAGACGGCCGATGAGACGGGATGCCTGCAACGTACCGAAGCCCAGTGTTGCGATCGCACGCCCAATGGATAGCGGGTCGCGGCCGCGCACGGTCTCACTCGCGATAATGTGGATGTTTCTTGCCGGGAATGCGTGTCCGTATCGCTCTGCCCGGTGATCCGTGGCGAGATCAATGACGAGGCCACGCTGCGCCAGGACTTCCGCAAGCGCCTCGGCGGGAAATAGATGACCGCCCGTGCCTCCGGCTGCGAGCAATACCAGCGGCGCAGCCATCCTCAGGCTGCGCCGGCAACCGGGACGAGCTCGCCCGGAGTCGCAAGCAGCGCAGCGCGCGGACGCTCCCGCGTCAACGCGATCAGCATTCCCATGGCATAGCCAAGCGAGATCATGGAGTAACCGCCATAAGAGATGTACGGCAGCGTCATCCCCTTAGCAGGCATCAGGTGCAAATTCACGGACATGTTGATTGCCGATTGCAGCCCGAACAGGATGGCGAGACCGCCAATCCCGAAGCGTGCGAACGCGTCCTCGTTCTCGGCCGCCCGGCGCAGCGCCCGCAGCACGATGAAGGCGAAGACAAGAACCAGCAGCAAGCACAGCACAA
>CATPCO010000550.1 GCA_955652925.1 uncultured Xanthobacteraceae bacterium
GGCTGAAGGCATACGAGAGGTATCTCCCCGTACCCAAACCCATCGATCACTCAGCGACGATGCCGTCACAAGAACCAGACCGATCGGCCGAAGCCATGCGACGCGCACTCCCAGAACTGCTCAAACTTGACCGTTACGAACGCCGCGCCTCTGCGATGCGGGACCGCGCGGTTTACGAGCTCGTAAAAGTAGAAGCTAAATAATAATATCAACTAAAAGTTGTAGCTTGAACTATTTTGGCAAAACGAACCCAATTTTTTCTCATTTATCCAATGACTTGCGATTTTCCAACCCGCGAGCAGAGGTGACCGCAGAAGGCAGAAGCGGCAAACCGCCGAGCCGCCATCGAGAGCATCATCGAGGCAGATCCCGTAGCCACTTGCCTGCGGGCATTCATGGTCGACCGGACCATGTGGACCGGGAGCGCCTCAGACCTCTTGCGGTTGTGTGCGGAGAGTGCTCGCGATGCCACCTCTGGCGGCACGGCATGGGCCAAAAACCCGTGGGCGCTCGCCGGTCGACTGCGGCGGGCGCAGACGTTCCTGCGGACGCTGGGCATCGAGATCACGTTCTCACGCGAAGGCCGGACAGGCACCAGAATCATCAGGGTCAGCACGGTGGTGAAGGTCCCGTCAGCACCGTCAGTGCTGTCAGCTCTGTCCGCTATAATGGGTCTAAAGACGATCGAGCCAGCATCCTTGCTGGGGTCAGAGACTAAACATCCATCGTGCAACCACCACCGAAGCTGCCCCCTTCAGCGGCCTGGCTGGCGGCTACGGGAACGCGCGGCGCACAAAGGGTCTCGACGACCAAATTCAGGAGGCGACCAAACCGGCGGCAACCATCAGCAACGAGATTAATAGTCTTATTGCCAAGGTGGCGACTCGCTCATCCGCTGGTGCCGGTTCAGGTATGTGGGTATCCGGTGGCGCTGCTGTAAGCTAACGAGCGGCGCAGCGTATACCGCTGAGGGAAACCTACTTCCAACACAAAAGCCCAGCCATTGGTGGAATCGAGCAGCGAAGAATTGAACTGCGAGCTGATGATGTTCTGCGTGACAACGGCAAGTCCGATACCGGATCGGTTTAAGGACGGTTCAGCACCGTCGAAACGCTTGCTGACGGTGCAGACGCAAAAGACCAAGCTTTTCACTGCCGCTCGGCGCAGTTGGGTTCCCCCATCCGGACGACATGGCTAACATGTCCGCATGGTGAAATACCGGCGCAACCGGATGAGGGCGGAACGTACTTCTTCACGGTAACCCTGGCGGAACGCCACTCGACGGCTCTCGTTAATCATGTCGGCGCGCTTCGCGCCGCCTTTTGCGCCGCTCGTCGTTCCCGCATCACGCGCTCGACCGGCGCGAAGCGCCGGCCGAGCGCTCATGCGCCCTACAATTCCCAGCCGAGCTTGCGGTCGAGCGAATAGGGTCCCCCGCCGCGCAACGCGATGGCAAAGAGGATCAGGCCCCAGAACAAAGGATACTCCCAGCCGCCGGAGCTCCAGAGCCGCATGAAGACCGCCGGAAAGACTTTCTAATGCCGCATTTTTCGTATTGGCTCGGCCTTAATTCGGATTTTGGCCGCTCCGGCAATTGCGTGCCGTTTGGGCGCACACGCTTCGGATAACCCCAAAACCCGGGTTGTGAACGTGGTCGCAGCGATGCGAGCGCGCTTCGCTCACTACGAGACTTAACTGACTAGGAGACAGGCGATGCAAAAAGGCACCGTCAAATGGTTCAATCCAACTAAAGGCTACGGGTTCATTCGGCCTTCGGCCGGGGACAAGGACGTATTCGTCCATATCTCTGCGGTGGAGCGCGCTGGTCTCAGCACGCTCAACGAAGGGCAGACTGTCGAGTACGAGCTCGTGACCAATCGCGGCAAGGCATCGGCGGAAAACCTAAAGGTGTCCTGACGTGGCGGGAAGGCCGGCTGCACGGCCAACGAGTTGTTCCCGTAGCCCCCGGCCTCGCGCCGGGGGTTTTGCTTTCAGAGATCAGGCATCTGAAATCTGTCATCTGACATATGGTGCGATCATCACTTGATGGTTCTCCACCTCGCCGTCGATGACGCATCGTCCGCCAACCATTTGAACGCGGCCGGCGGCGAGGAGGCCGAGCGCCATAGGATAAATGCGATGCTCGATTTCGAGCACGCGCGCCGCCAGCGTTTGCTCCGTATCGTCACCGCGCACCACTGTCGCGCCTTGGGCAATGATCGGTCCGCTATCCATCTCGGCTGACACGAAATGCACCGTGGCGCCGTGAATCTTCACTCCCGCGCAGAGAGCGCGCCGGTGCGTATCGAGGCCTCTGAAGGCCGGAAGCAAGGCCGGATGAATATTGAGCATGCGGCCTTCCCAGCGTTTGACGAACCAAGGCGTCAACAGGCGCATGAAACCCGCAAGACAGATGAGGTCGGCTGTCCTGCTCTCGATTGCCTCCTGCATGGCGCCCTCGAAGCGTTCACGATCGCTGCCGAAGGGCGCGTGTTCTACGATGGCGGTCGCGATTCCGGCCGCTTTTGCCCGGCTAAGCCCAGTTGCATTGGCTTGATTGGAAATCACCAATGCAATCTCGGCGGGATAGGAAGGGTTCTGGGCCGCCTCGACCAGCGCCATCATATTGGACCCCCGCCCGGAGATCAGGATCGCTACGCGCGGATTGGCCATGCACTCATTCCGTATTTGCGCTGCCCATGACTGTGCAACGGCTCGATCAACGCTATACTCGACACAAGGAGGAACGGCGAAGGCGGTTAGCGGGGGCCCGGCTTGAGTATTCCCAATCTTATCACCCTCGTCCGCATCCTGTTGGTGCCGATCGTGATCTGGGCGATCACGGCAGGCGAGATGCGGATCGCTTTCGTGCTCTTTCTCGCTGCCGGCATCAGCGACGCGGTTGACGGCTTTCTGGCCAAGCGCTTCGAGATGACGACCGAGCTCGGCGCCTATCTCGACCCGTTGGCCGACAAGGCAATGCTGGTGTCGATCTACATCGCTCTCGGTATCATCGAAGCGGTGCCGCGCTGGCTCGTCATTCTCGTCGTCTTCCGCGACATCATGATCGTAAGCGCGGTGATCCTGTCGTGGCTCGTGGACAAGCCGTTGCCGCTCAAGCCGCTGCTCGTCTCCAAGCTGAACACGGTTGCGCAGATCGCGCTCGCCTGCGTCGTTTTGGCCGCCCTTGGCTTTCACTTCAATGCCCGGATCGCAGTGGGGGCGCTCATCGGCTTGGTCGCTGTATTGACGTTGCTTTCGGTCATCTTCTATCTCGCCGAATGGGTGCGCCACATAAACACTACCGACTCGGACGGCTGAACCCATTGCTGCAGCAGCACCCCTTGAATCTCGCTGGGATCAACTTGCGATGAGATACGGCAGGCATTTGACGTTCTGGCTGCTCACGTTCCTTGTTTTGTGCGCCTTGCTATGGCTGCTGCGGGAGGTTTTGTTGCCGTTTGTTGCCGGCCTTGCCCTCGCTTATGTGCAAGCGCCGCTTGCCGACCGGCTGGAACGGCTCGGATTGAACCGCACCATTGCTGCCCTGCTGATCGTTGCGACCGTCGTGCTTGTGCTTCTCGCAGTCGCGCTCATTGTTGTGCCTCTCGCCGTGCAGCAAAGCCTGGCTTTGGCTTCCAATATTCCGGGTTACGTCACGCGCATTCGTGAACTGATCGCCGATCCCGATCGGCCATGGCTGCACTGGCTCGCAACTGACAATTCCGCGACATCCATGTCCGACTTCATGCGCTACGCGTCGGGCTGGCTGACGACCTTTGCGGCATCGCTCTGGGCCGGAGGGAAGGCGCTCGTTTCCTTTGCTTCCATCCTCATCATCATGCCGGTCGTAACCTTTTATTTGATCTGCGATTGGCACGGCATGCTGGACATCCTCGACAGCTGGGTGCCGCCGCA
>CATPCO010000551.1 GCA_955652925.1 uncultured Xanthobacteraceae bacterium
AACCGCTCCAGATCCTTGTAATAGGCTGCGAGCTCGGGGGTATCCTCGACATTCGCTCGTCCAACCACGTTCTCGCGCATCGTGTCCTCCAGATACGGCATGATGCCTCCGCCCAGTCCAAGTCGCAAGGTGCGGCACGGTTCAACGCTGTGATGGGAGAATCATATCCTAGAAAAGCCATTGTTTGAGAATGCATTCTTCGCTCGGATTTACACAACTCTCCCCCCGCCTTCACCGAACCTGTGCCATGCACGCGAAACTCCGCATTGCCAGCATTGCGCTCAGCATGATGCCGCAGCTCGCTCAGGGCCAGGAACCCAGCGCGCTGGAACAGCGAGGGGGAGAATTGCTCACGTCGAACTGCGCGCGCTGCCATTCCGTCGCACGCACCGGCGATAGTCCCAATTCGGCGGCGCCGCCATTTCGCACGCTCTCACGCAAATATCCGATCGACAGCTTGTCTGAAGCTTTGGCGGAAGGGCTTTCGGTTGGCCATCCAGAGATGCCGGAATTCGTGTTCGACACTGACGAGATTACAGCCATTCTGGCCTACCTGAAATCGATTCAGGAACGCTAAAGCAGCGCCGCTCTCCGCAAGGTCCCCCGTGCTGAGCAGAAAGGCACTCGGACGCCCCGCCGCACTCCTGCTGGGATTGCTCGCGCTGCTTGTGCCAGCCTTGCTGAATGGTTTTCCCCTGGTCTTCGCCGATAGCGGCGGATATCTGGCCCGGCCATTCGAGCGCACGCTCGCGCTCGGCCGGTCTGCTTTCTATGGTCTCTTTCTCGCAGCAGGCATTCCGTTTGACTTCTGGCCCAATATCCTGATTCAGGCTGGTCTGACAGTGTGGATCATCCGGATTGTGCTGCGCGAACTGGGTTGGCCGGGACCAGGCGTATTCGTTATGGTCATGATTGCCTTGACGGTTTTCACAAGCCTGCCGTGGTACGCGGGAGAGTTGATGCCCGACATCTTCGTGCCGCTTGCCGTGCTCGCGTTCCACATTCTTGCATTTGCGCGAAATGGCCTGCGCAATCACGAGGCTATACTGCTGGGAGGCGTTATCGCCGCCGCCGTGGCAAGCCACATGTCGGTTCTGGGCCTCGTTGGCGCGCTGCTTCTGTTCGCGTTCGCCCTTTTAGTAGTTCGGCAATTGGTCGATTTGCCGCGTCCTCACCTTAGCGGCCCCGTAGCAGCCGTGCTATCGGGCATTCTGCTTGCGCTTTTCTCAAATCTCGTGATTGCGGGCCAATTTGCCTTCACGCCCGGGGGAAGCACGTTCCTGTTCGCGCGCCTTTTGCAGGATGGGATCGTCGCGCGCTACCTCGATGATCATTGCCCGGATCCGGGGCTGCGTCTGTGCGCCTTCCGAGCCGAGCTGCCGCCAACCGCAGATGATTGGCTGTGGGGCAATAGCCCTCTAGGCAAACTCGGCGGCTGGGAGGAGTTTGAGCCGGAAGCGCGCCGCATCATTCTCCGCAGCATAATGGACTATCCGGGTGCTCACATCCAAAGCGCGTTCCGCGCGACCGTTGAGCAATTGACCACGCTCGCAACGGGGGAGGGCATGCACTCCAGGGATAACTGGCATGCGGAGGCAATGTTACGGAAATACGCCCCCGACACGTTCGCGAGCTTCATGGCCTCACGCCAGCAGCATGATGGCTTCGATTTCGGCCCGATAAATTTGGTCCAGGTCCCGGTGGCGCTTGCGGCCACGGCGATGCTGCCGATATCGATTTTTCTATTCCGGCGCAGTGAGCCACGGCTTTCGCGTTTTGCGACCACCGTGCTGTTCGCAATCCTGACCAATGCCGCCATTTGCGGGATTTTCTCCAATCCCAATGCGCGCTATCAAAGTCGAATAGCGCCACTCGCTGTGTTAAGTGTCTTGCTGGCGCTGCTTGAGCTCTGGCGCGCGTGGAAGCGAAACAATGTGGGCCGGGTGAGCGTAGCGTAAGCGGCCCTACGACTTTAAAGGACTGCCATGTCGAAAACGATTGCAGGTCTGATGGGACCCACACTGCTCGCGATGGGAATTGGCATGCTGCTTAATCTTGGCTCCTTCGCGGTCATGGTGGAGCAGGTCTCGCATGACATTGCGCTCATCTTTTTCTCCGGCGTTCTCTTGCTTGTCGCAGGTCTTGCGATTGTGCGCAGCCACAATGTCTGGACGGGCTGGCCGGTGCTGGTCACCGTGCTTGGCTGGCTTGCCATAATCGGGGGCCTTGCCCGATTGTTCTTCCCCACCCAGCTTGCCGCGATGGCCGCGAATATGGGACAGCACCAAGGGTTTCTGATTGTCGCTGCAATTATTCTCCTCCTCCTTGGCGGCTTTCTCTCCTTCAAAGCTTACAGCCGAGATTGATGGTGGATGCGGAATACGAGCGCTGGGAAGGCCGGTTCGCCGTTGCGGACTATATTTTCGGCAAAGCGCCGAATTATTTCCTTGTGGCATGCAAGCCGTTGCTGCCCCGCTCCGGCAAAGCACTCGCAATTGCCGACGGCGAAGGGCGCAACGGAGTGTGGCTGGCCGAGCAGGGTCTTGATGTCGTGTCCGTCGATTTCTCGCCCGCAGCGCAGCGCAAAGCCAAGGCGCTCGCGCGCGAGCGCGGCGTGAGAATGACATTCGAGCAGGCGGACGCTCACACCTGGACTTATCCGAAATCCGCCTTCGATGTGGCGGTCGAAATCTTCACCCAATTCAGCTCGCCCGCAGAGCGCGCGATAAAATGGGCCAACATTCAAAACGCGCTCAAGCCTGGCGGGCTTCTGATCATTCAGGGCTATCGGCCAAAACAATTGGAATATGGAACCGGAGGGCCCAAACAGATCGAAAACCTCTATACGCGCGCCATGCTGGAGGAGGCGTTCCGCGATTTTCACGATATTCATATTACCGAGGAGGACGTGGAGATGCACGAGGGCACCGCCCATGCCGGCATCTCGGCCGTGATCAATTTTACTGCGCGCAAGTAGCGCAAGTGCAAATACCGCTCTTGGGCGCGCGGCAGGATATGCAGGTGGCAAAAGACAAGTCCAACACACCATCCCTTGGCGCTGAGATGGCCCAGCCTGCTGTCCCCGCTGCGCGTCAGTCTCATCCGCATCAGCACAGCAGGTGCTTGGAGGCCTCGGAACAGAAGTCTACTCACTCCGCCCCGCTCTCGCAGGGTACGATCTACACCTGCCCGATGCACACGCAGATTCGGCAGCTGGGACCCGGTTCGTGCCCCATCTGCGGGATGGCTCTTGAGCCGGAGCTCGTTGCGGCGACGCCGCGCCGCAACCCCGAGCTCATCGACATGAGCCGGCGGTTCTGGGTCAGCCTTGTGTTGAGCATCCCCGTGTTCGCTCTGGAAATGAGCGGACACATCGTGAATCTGCACATGGCGCTGGGGCAGACGTGGTCGAATTGGGTTCAGTTCCTGTTGGCGACCCCCGTCGTGCTCTGGGGTGGTTGGCCATTCTTTGTTCGCGCCTGGCAATCCCTCCTCACCCGCCATCTCAACATGTTCACCCTCATCGCGATGGGGACCGGGGTGGCGTGGCTCTACAGTGTTGCCGCCATTCTGTGGCCCGGTCTTTTCCCGCCCGGCTTTCGCGGGCCAGACAGTGCTGTCGCGGTCTATTTCGAAGCAGCCGCGGTGATTACGGTCCTTGTGCTACTCGGCCAAGTACTGGAATTGCGCGCGCGCGCGCAGACCTCGGGCGCTATTCGTGCGCTCCTTGATCTTGCCCCCAAGGTCGCACGCCGAATACGGCCGGACGGAACCGACGAAGACGTTTCACTCGATGTGATCGCAGTTGGCGACCGCCTGCGCGTGCGGCCCGGCGAGAAGGTGCCCGTCGACGGCGGGGTGATCGAGGGGCGCTCGCCGGTAGATGAATCAATGGTCACAGGCGAGTCCATGCCGGTCACGAAGGAGGTCGGCGCGAAGGTCATTGCCGGTACCCTCAACATGACCGGCAGTTTCGTGATGCGCGCCGAGAAAGTTGGGCGCGACACCATGCTCGCGCAGATCGTGCAAATGGTTGCCGCCGCCCAGCGCTCGCGCGCACCCATTCAACGTTTGGCCGACCAGGTCTCGGGCTGGTTCGTGCCAGCCGTGCTTGTTGTTGCAATCATCGCATTTGCTGCCTGGGCATGGTTCGGACCGGAGCCGCGCTATGCCTATGGGCTTGTTGCCGCCGTGTCAGTCCTCATCATCGCGTGTCCGTGTGCGCTCGGCCTCGCAACTCCGATGTCCATCATGGTCGGGGTTGGACGCGGCGCACAGGTGGGCGTGCTGATCAAGCATGCCGAGGCGCTGGAGCGCATGGAAAAGGTCGACACGCTCGTCGTCGACAAGACCGGCACCCTCACGCAAGGCAAGCCAAAGGTGGTTGCTGTCGTTGCTGTGGCCGGTTTTGACGAAAATGAAGCATTGCGGCTGGCGGCAAGCGTGGAGAAAGCGAGCGAGCATCCGCTAGCTTTGGCAATCGTCGCCGCCGCGCAGGAGCGCGCTCTGGTGCTCTCAGACGTTTCCCATTTCGACTCATCGACGGGCAAAGGGGTGATCGGTCTCGTCCACGGAAAGCGAATCACCGTTGGCAATGCAAGGTTTTTTAAAGAACTGGGAATTGATACGGGTTCATTGGAGGGCGAGACCGAGAAATTGCGGCAGGATGGCGCAACAGCGATGTTCCTGGCCGTCGATGGTAAAGCCGCCGCGGTGATCGCGATCGCCGATCCAATCAAGGCCACCACTGCGGAAGCGCTGAAACTACTGGCGCGCGAGGGAGTGGATGTCGTCATGCTGACCGGGGACAATCGCACCACGGCTCAGGCCGTTGCCCGGCGACTTGGTATCAAGCAGGTGGAATCCGAGGTGCTCCCGGATCAAAAGAGCGCCGTTGTCGAGAAGCTTCGAAAGCAAGGCCACGTCGTGGCGATGGCAGGTGACGGCGTCAACGATGCTCCCGCGCTTGCCGCCGCGGACGTTGGCATCGCGATGGGGACGGGAACCGATGTGGCAATCGAAAGCGCCGGTATCACGTTGCTCAAGGGCGACCTGATGGGAATCGTTCGTGCGCGCCGCCTCTCCCAGGCGACGATGCGCAACATCCGGCAAAATCTGTTCTTCGCGTTCATCTACAATGCGGCGGGTGTTCCGATTGCCGCGGGCGCGCTTTACCCATTCTTTCGGATCCTTCTCTCACCGATCATCGCTGCAGCCGCGATGGCGCTATCCTCGCTTAGTGTTGTCGGAAATGCACTGCGCTTACGACACATCCGGCGGTGACGCGAAAATGCCTCGTCGTCACTGAGCGTCGTTGCAAATGCGTTACGCCCGCTGAAGGTAAAACCAACGTGCAGATAAACAGGGAGTAAGATTATGGGGCCGAGTTTGAAGCGTTGTGCAGCCTTTGCCATTGCCACCGTGGTGTCCGTGCCCGCGAGCGCGCAGGGCATTGTTACGCAGAAGAATATTTCGCTCGCGCTGGCACAGGCCATCGCCAATGCGGCGCTTGCCCAATGCGAAAGCATGGGGTTCAAGGTTTCAGTGACGGTTGTCGATCGGGCCGGATTGCCGCTCGTGATGTTGCGCGGCGACGGATCAGGGCTACACACCCCTGAAGGCAGTGATCGCAAGGCCTATACTGCGCGCACGTTCAGCCAGCCTTCGGCGGCGTTCGCCCAACGCCTCCTGGACGACCCGGCGTCAGTGGGATCGAGACAATATACCCGCGTGCTGGCGCTCTCGGGCGGGCTGCCGATCAAAGTTGGTGACGAGGTGGTCGGCGCCGTCGGCGTTTCCGGCTCACCGGGCAAGGACGACATCTGCTCCCAGGCCGCCATCGACAAAGTGGCGGATCAGCTGAAGTAGTATCGCCCGAGCCTCGTCACTCTGAGGCGAGTGAGTCCAATACGGCAATCCGACGATGTGAATGATTGCGCGGTAGGGTGCGCAAAGCCGCGTGCTTACGCGGCGTGCGCACGCGGTCTTGCATCGGCCCCGTTGTTCCGCGTGCGCTCACTACTCACTATTCGCTACTCACTACCCCCCGTCCTCCCGATTCCCGCGCAGCTCGTTGAGCAGTGCCTCCATGCTGCGGCGAAGCCCGTGCACCTGATCGATGAGATGAAGAATGACGGAGATGCCTTCGTCATTCACGCCGAGATCATCGCGCAGATCGCGAATGAGCTGTGCGCGCGCGAGATCAACGTCCGAGAAGGAAAGCTCGGGCTCGGTTTGCGGCGGGATCAGCCAGCCTGCATGGATCCACGCTTCGAGCGACTGATGCTCCACGCTCGTCCGCAGCAAGAACTCCTGCACTGAGATCATTCAAGCCTCCAGACCGCGGCGCGGGTTATGCTGTTGACCGGCCTGCCAGCGGCGAGCGAATTCTTCAATCTCAGGGTCGAGCCGGTCGGGCAGCACGACCTTGAGCGTGACGTATTCGTCTCCGCGAGTGCCGTCGCGGCGCGGAACACCCTTGCCTTTGAGCCGCAATACACGGCCGGTATTGGCGCCTTTCGGAACAGTCATGCGTACGCTGCCGGCCGGCGTCGGGACATCGAGCTTTCCTCCGAGCACCGCTTCGGGCAGGCTGATCGGCAGCTCGATGTGGATGTCATCATCTTTCCGCGTGAACAGTTTATGCGGGCCCACTTCGATTTCGACCAAAGCATCCCCTGGTGGCGCTCCGCCTATTCCCAGCCCTCCCTTCTCGCGCAGACGAAGGATTTGATGATCGTTCGTTCCCGGCGGGATCACCACGTCGAGGGTCGCCCCATCAGGCATGGTAATGCGTTTGGTCGCGCCGTTCACGGCCTCCAGGAACTCGACCGGCAACCGGTAATGCACGTCCTGGCCGCGGATGCGAAAACGCGCGCGTCCCTCGCCACGGCCCAGGATCTCCGAGAGAATATCCTCGTTCTCCATGAAATCCGCGAATCCCCCCGCGGTGCTGTAGGGATGGTCCTGCGCGCCCGCGGTGTGGAAATCCCGGTAGTAGCGTTCGCGCGGGCGCTCCGCGCCGGAAGCATCGATCTCGCCACGATCAAAGCGCGCCCGTTTCTCGGCGTCGCCGAGGAGATCATAGGCCACGGAGACTTCCTTGAACTTCTCTTCCGCCTTCTTGTCCCCTGGATTGAGATCGGGATGGAGCTTCTTGGCCAGCGCCCGATAGGCCGAGCGGATCTCGTCCTGCGTGGCCTCCCGCTTTACCCCGAGGATCGAATAGGGATCGTCGCTCACGGCTTCACCCCACGAATCCGACTGTGCCGGCCGCTCGCTCGCGCCATTGCGCCATAAGTTGCGCGAGATCTTCGGCCCGCAGCCCATAGGTGTCGGGGAGTGCCCCGTTGCGGCCGGCAAAGGCAGCATTGATCATGCTCAAAGTTCCAGTATGCCCGGCGTCATTGAACAGCACGGAACGCAGCCGCGCAGGCAGGATTCTTGCCGCGATGAAACCGGTTGCATCTTGCCAGCGCGTGCGCGAGCGCCGATAAAAGCTGGTGACCTCAAAGCCGGTTGCGTCGAGGGTGAGCGCGGCGGCGCCCGGCAGCATGGCGACGGCCCCAACCAGCATTCCAAGGCCGAAGAAGATGAGCACGAACCATCCTGTGAGCGCACCATTCCTGATCATCGCCTCTCCGGTAATGGCAAAAACGGCGCAGCCTGCAAACATCAATCCCCATTTCTTGAGCGAGGGATGGAGCGTTACCGGCCCGGGAAAGCGGGCCAGAACGTCAGCAGCGGATGTTTTCGAAGCCATAATCGCGCTCCAAGCAAATTGCTGAATCCCCATGCCGATGACCCGGCTGCGCGATCTGGTCGGCCGCTCGCCCCGGCAGGGCATCGAGTTGCCGGCATGGCTCGAACATCTCGTGTCGATCGGCATCGTCTCGAAGGACGAGCAGATAGTTCGGCGCCAACGCTGCGTCAATGTTGCGTCTTTTGCGGTGGTCGCGACGGCGGCATCGCACCTGATCATCAATTCGGTCCATGATTTTCGCGGGTTGCTACCCGTAAACATCGATAACTTGTTCATGCTTGTGGGCGCCCTGCTGATGCCCCGGCTGCATCGATTCGGCCAGCATGCCGGCGCCGTCGCGCTCATTCTGCTGATTCTGTTCGGGCACATGTTCATCGTCTGGTCATTCGGTCTAGCCAGCCAACTGCAAGTCTATTTCACTCTTGGCGGAGCCATGCTGTTCTTTTTCGGCGTGCAAAACTGGCGTTTGTTCCTCCCGTTTTTCAGCCTCTACGTGATTGCGCTCGTCGTCGCGTTGAAATTCGCGCCGGAATTCGGCCTCGTCATGCCGTGGGACCGGGACTTTCGAGAGCTGCTCTCGACGCAGGCCATGATCAATACCATCGTGATCAACGCGGCGCTCCTGTTCTACGCGCTCACCGCGTTGCACAGCGCGGAAATCGAACTGCAGGATCAGCACGAGCGTTCCGAAACCCTCATCGCGACGGTCATGCCCGCCTCTATTGCGGCACGCATCAAGTCCGGTGAACGCATCGCCGACCACATTGATATGCTCAGTGTCATGTTTGCGGATCTGTCGGGCTTCACGGAGGCCGCGCATGACTTGGCCCCGGGTCAGATCGTGGATTTCCTGGATGCGCTGGTGCGCCGGCTCGATGAGCTGTGCGAACAGCACGGGGTTGAGAAGATCAAAACAATCGGTGACAGCTACATGGCGGCCGCTGGTTTTGATGGCCACGCTGTCGAAGGGGCGATTGCGGTGGGCCGTCTGGCGCTGAAAATGCTTGATGCCGCTGAGCAGGCGCCGCCGCTAGGACAGCGCAAACTCAAACTGCGCATTGGCATTCATTGCGGAGCCGCAACCGCCGGGATCATTGGAGATATCCGTTTCTCCTATGATGTCTGGGGAGATGCCGTAAATCTCGCCTCGCGCATGGAGTCCCATGGCGTTCCCGGCCGCATTCACGTGAGCGAACCGTTTCAACATCTCGCCGGGGCCGCATTCACGTTTGAGGATCGCGGATCGACCGACATCAAGAGCGTAGGAACGACGAGAACATTCTTTCTGGTAGCGCAGGCGCAGAGCTGTGCGGTTCCTCTCGCTCCCGCTGCCACGCAAGAAGGCCCCGCGCATGCGCTGGGCTCGCGCAGCCCGGAGTCCTAATCAGAGGACGCGGCGAACCGCTGGTCAGCGCTACTCCCCGGCGGCGATCTCGCGCTGCTGTTCGGGGCTGCCCGCCTCGCCTTCGACCTTTTGCCTGGCCTCGAGGTCCTCTCCCGTTGCCTGATCGACGGCTTTCATCGACAGCCGCACCTTTCCGCGCTCGTCGAACCCGAGAAGCTTGACCTTAACCTTGTCGCCTTCCTTGACGACGTCGGTGACCTTCTGGACGCGGCGCGGCGCGAGCTGGCTGATGTGCACCAGGCCATCCTTGGCGCCGAAGAAGTTCACAAACGCCCCGAAGTCCATCACCTTGACCACGGTGCCATCGTAGATGTGCCCGATCTCCGGCTCCGACGCGATTGATTTGATCCAGTTGATCGCGGCCTTCATGGCATCGCTCTTGGCGGAAGCGACCTTGACCGTGCCGTCGTCGGCAATGTCGATCTTGGCGCCTGTCTTCTCCACGATCTCACGAATGATTTTACCTCCGGAGCCGATCACTTCGCGGATCTTGTCCACCGGAATATTGAATACCTCGATGCGAGGCGCGTGCTCTCCGAGCTGGGCGCGGTGCTGCACGATCGCTTTGCCCATTTCGCTCAGGACATGCATGCGCCCCTCTTTTGCCTGAGCGAGCGCAACGCGCATGATCTCTTCGGTAATCCCGGCGATCTTGATGTCCATCTGCAGCGACGTCACGCCACGCTCGGTACCGGCGACCTTGAAATCCATGTCGCCGAGATGATCCTCGTCGCCGAGGATGTCGGAAAGCACGGCATAGCGCTCATTCTCGAGAATGAGGCCCATGGCGATCCCCGCTGTCGGGCGCTTGAGCGGAACGCCGGCATCCATCAGGGCAAGCGAGGTTCCGCATACGGTCGCCATTGAGGACGAGCCGTTCGATTCCGTGATCTCCGAGACCACACGCAGCGTGTAGGGGAATTCGTGATGGGGCGGCAGCACCGGGTGGATTGCGCGCCAGGCAAGCTTGCCGTGACCAATTTCGCGCCGCCGCGGACCGCCCAGACGCCCGGTCTCCCCGACCGAGAAGGGCGGGAAATTGTAGTGCAGCAGGAATGTCTCCTTATACGTGCCTTGCAGCGCGTCAATCCATTGCTCGTCTTCGCCCGTCCCGAGTGTTGCCACCACGAGCGCCTGGGTTTCCCCGCGCGTGAACAGGGCGGAGCCGTGTGCGCGCGGCAACACGCCCACCTCGGACTGGATGGGTCGCACTGTTCTCACGTCCCGCCCATCGATGCGGCGGCCGGTATCGAGAATATTCCAGCGCACGATCTTGGCTTCGATGGTCTTGAACACATTGGCAATCTGCAAAGCAGAATGGGCCGGATTCTCCACCCCCGCAGGACAGAAATGCGCCAGCACCTTGGACTTCGCTGCATCAAGCGCCTTGTGGCGTTCCTGCTTGTTGGCGATGCTGTAGGCGGCGCGCAGATCGGGCTCGATCAACGCGAGCATTTCCTTTTCGAGTTGCTCGTGCTCCTCGGCCTGCAGCTCCCGCGGTTCTTTGGCGGCTTTTTCAGCCAGCCGTATGATGGCCTCGATCACGGGCTGGAAATGCCGGTGGCCAAACATCACGGCACCGAGCATCAGGTCCTCGTTGAGCTCCTTGGCTTCGGATTCGACCATGAGGACGGCATCTTGCGTGCCGGCCACGACCAGGTCGAGCTGGCTCTCGGTCATCTCATCGAGCTGGGGGTTGAGCGCGTATTCATTGTTGATGAAGCCGATCCGAGCCGCCCCGATGGGACCCATGAAAGGCGCGCCTGAGAGCGTCAGCGCGGCCGAGGCGGCAATCATGGCGAGAATGTCGGGGTCGTTCTCCAGATCGTGCGAAAGGGTGGTCACGATCACTTGAGTTTCGCAGCGCCACCCTTCCGCGAAAAGGGGCCGCACGGGACGATCAATCAGTCTTGAGACCAGCGTCTCCTTTTCGGTCGGGCGGCCCTCCCGCTTGAAATACCCGCCGGGTATTCGTCCGGCAGCATAGAATTTTTCCTGGTAATCGACGGTCAGCGGCAGAAAGTCGAGGCCCTCTCGCGGCTCCTTGGCGGCGACAACGGTCGCCAGCACTCGCGACTCGCCGTAGCTCGCGACGACGGCGCCATCGGCCTGGCGCGCAATCTTTCCGGTTTCCAGGAGGAGCTTGCGTCCTCCCCACTCGAGCTCAACACGATGGATATCGAACATAGCGATTGTCTTTCATTGTTCTGGCAAAGCTGCAAAAGCCATGAGCAAGACGGCGAGACGCTGTCCTTGCCGCCGATGCCGCACCGTGACACAGCGCCCAGCGATCCTGCCATGGCTTTCGGCCTTCCCTTGGTGGACGGGCGACGATTCGCCCGTTTCCTCAATCGGCAGCGATTGTTCGCTGCCGGACGAATGGCGGGCACGTGTGAGACGTTGCAAAAACGTGCGAACGTGCCGCGCGCAAATACTCAGCGACGAATTCCGAGCTGCTCGATCAACGACTTGTAACGCGCTTCATCGACTCGGGCGAGATAGTCCAACAGCTGACGCCGCTGGGACACGAGCTTGAGCAATCCACGCCGGGAATGGTTGTCCTTGACGTGAGTTTTGAAATGCTCGGTCAGGCCGTTGATGCGTTCCGAGAGGATGGCCACCTGCACTTCCGGAGATCCGGTATCGCCGGCTTTGGTGGCATAGGTCTTGATCACTTCGGCCTTGCGGCCGGACGGTAGCGACATCGGGATATCCTGTCCTGTTGATGGGCTTGAGTCGGCGGCCGGTGCCGGGATGCCGTCCAGCGCGGTCGCTCTAACTGCAAAGCGCGGGACAGCGCCCGCGCGCTCCGGGGAATATAGCAAAACACCCCGCAATGCAATCATGTGCGGGGCAGGTTGAAGATGCGCCGGGGGCGCAGTTCCCCCCTTTCCACCTCCGCAAGCCCCACCAATGCGCCCTGGGTCGAGATCGAGACCCAGCCCTCGATCATGGGCGCGTCACGCCCGCGGAGCAGGACCGCCTGCCCTCGAGCAAGCCGCCCGGCATCAGCGAGGCTGACCCGCAGCGCCGGCAAAGCCGCAAGCCCGCTCTCGACCGGCAGCAGATGCCGGATTCCGGCGCCGGTTGCGTCGAAACCCTCTTGCAAGGCTTCCAAGGTAACCGCGCTGCTCTCGTCAAAAGGGCCGACCGCGGTTCGCCGCAGTTGGGCGACATGTCCATAACATCCCAGCTCGCGTCCCATGTCGCGCGCCAGTGCACGAATGTACGTGCCTTTGCCGCACGCGGCCGCGAGAACGGTGTGATCGGGATCTGGCGCTGCCATCCATTCGAGCGCATGGATTTCGATTGCGCGAGCTTCGAGCTCGACCATTTCGCCTTCGCGAGCGAGATCATAGGCGCGCTCGCCGTCGATTTTCACGGCCGAGAAGCGCGGCGGCACTTGTTCGATCAATCCAGTGAAGCGCGGCAGGAGAGCTCGTACATGCTCCTGCGATGGCCGTTCGGGGGATCTTGCAACAATGCGGCCTTCGGCGTCATCCGTGTCGCGTTCTTCGCCCCAGCGGATAGTGAAGCGGTAGATCTTTCGCCCTTCCATGACGAAAGAAACGGTCTTGGTTGCCTCGCCGAGCGCAATCGGCAGGACTCCGGACGCCAATGGATCAAGGGTGCCGGCGTGACCGGCGCGCTTGGCGTTGAAGGATCGCTTGATCACCCCGACGGCATGCGTGGAGGTCATCCCAACCGGTTTGTCCAGGACGAGCCAGCCATGCACGTCCCGTCGTTCGCGCCTGCGTTGCGGCTCCTTGCTTGAACTTTCCGCCTTCACGGCATCAACTCTGATCGTCTGTCCTGCTTTGCAAGTCCCGTCGCACGGCCGATGTTCGGAGCAGCTTCTCTATCCGCTCCACCTCATCGAAGCGTTCATCGATCGCAAAGCGGATATCGGGCGCGAATTTCAGGTCGATGCGGCGAGCAATTTCCCCGCGCAGGAAGCGCCTGTTGCGGTTGAACGCAGCGAGCACGTCGTCCACATCCCGGCCGCCAAGCGGCATCACATAGATGGTTGCAAGCCGCAGATCCGCCGTCATGCGCACCTCGGGAATCGTAATGACGTGCCCTTCAATGACTGGATCATGCACCTCGCCACGCGCGAGCAGGTCGGCAAGGATATGACGCACAAGCTCGCCCACACGCAACTGGCGCTGAGATGGCCCTCGCGAGGATCTGGATTGATGATGGCGCGGCATATAAGAAATCAACGCTTTCGAACCGGCGGACCGAAGCCTGCACGTGCGCATCCCGTGGCGATCGGCTGCGAATGGAACTTGGATGGAGAGCCGGTGACCGCCGTAAGGACCTATCGGCTACACCGCCCCAGGGATCAAAGCGTGCGCTGCACCGTCTCCACCCGGAAGCACTCGATGACGTCGCCCGCCTTCATATCCTGGTAGTTTTCGAATGCCATCCCGCATTCCTGGCCTGCCGTTACCTCCCGTGCATCGTCCTTGAAGCGCTTGAGTTGCGACAGTTTGCCCTCGTACACCACGATGTTGTCGCGCACGAGACGC
>CATPCO010000552.1 GCA_955652925.1 uncultured Xanthobacteraceae bacterium
ATGCGATTAGCACGGCCGCGAGAACGGGCCACATCGGAGATGGAAAAATCTTCGTCACTGATCTCGACAGCGCGACGCGCATTCGCACCGGCGAAATGGACACGGCGGCGGTGTGAACTAGATTTCGTCCCGTGAACTCGTAGGGTGGGCAAAGGCGCGCATCGCAGGCAAGTTTTCGCAGTCTGCGCAAGCTTGACTGCGTCCGCGCCGTGCCCACCGTAACCGGACGACCGCGTGGGCAAAAGCAGACAAGTGTACGCAGTCTGCGCAAGCTTGACTGCGTTGCGCGCGGTCGAGCTTCTATCAACTATGCAAATCATCTTGCGCGCGCGCCTTTGCTCACCCTACGGTTCTATTCGAGTGAAACTTCAGTTGCGCTAGAATTCGCCGTGCAGCCGGCCGGTAAAGAATGAAATCGGCGCGCGATCGGCGTTATACGCCGGATTTTTCAGGAACTGATAATCGAATGTCAGCGTGACACCTGCACAAGCTCATGGCATAATAAGTCTCGACAATATTTTCCCGCCGGTCGTTCAACCTGCCGCCGCCGATCAGGATGCCTAGCCCCGCCCGCCGCGATGTAGTCGCGGTGGTCTTGCGAGAGTCCGTTGGTTACGATGGCGAGACCGATGCGATCCTCAGGACGGCTCCAAACGTTGCCCTTGATCGAAGCTCCGACGGAGGCTGTTGTCGATGTCGCTTAAGGCAGCGATCTCGTTCTTGCCGTCGTTCCAGCTCCAGCGCCCCGAACAGGCCGACCTGCTCCGTGACTGCTTGCTCGACGTTGATGTAGTAGCCGTATTTGGTGCGGCCCCTCTGGGTGGCGATGATGGCATCGGTCGGATCCAGATCAGGATTGATCAATGTCAGATCCACCGCCTCGCGATAGCTTGCCCGTAAGATAAGTATCGGTCCAAACACCAATGCCCTCCGGCATGGGAAAACAGCCAGTGCCGCGTCTCCAGTTCGCCGA
The DNA here is from genome assembly GCA_955652925.1 of uncultured Xanthobacteraceae bacterium. Taxonomy (GTDB): domain Bacteria; phylum Pseudomonadota; class Alphaproteobacteria; order Rhizobiales; family Xanthobacteraceae; genus VAZQ01. The sequence continues at coordinate 974 of CATPCO010000552.1, forward strand.
GTGCTTGCAGCTGGCCCTGGAGATTCACATTTTTCTTTCCCAAGACTGTTTCCCGGCCTAATTTCGCCAAGCGTTCCCAGTAATGCGTGCTAAGAAGGAACGCCGGTCATGCGAACAGCGACTAAACCAGAGGCTGCAAAGCGGGTGCAATACGGCGCCTTGCCTTACCGGGTGGGTAACGGCTCGCGTCCCGAGTTCATGCTGGTCACCTCGCGGGAGACACAGCGCTGGATCATCCCAAAAGGCTGGCCAAAGAAGGGCAAATCGCCGCGCCGCTCGGCCGCTCGCGAGGCGTTCGAGGAGGCGGGCGTGATCGGCGCCATCGGCAAGCGCTCTGTCGGCTCGTTTTCATATGAAAAGCGCCTGCGCAACGGGGCAGTGGTCACCTGTGAAGTTCGCGTGTTCCCCCTTCAGGTGAAGCGCCAGGACAAGGAGTGGCCGGAAAAGGAGGAGCGCAAGATCAAGTGGCTCTCCGCGACCAAAGCCGCGGAGAAGGTCAAGGAGCCGAGGCTGGGCGAGATCATCCGCCGCCTTGCCCGGCAGGTCTGAATGCCTCGTGCAATTGCAGGAAACGGGCGAACGCCCTGAGTGTCACGTTTCGGCACATGATGCTCGATGCCCTCGGCATCCGCATCGGTGACTTCGGCCGGGACTCCCAGGAGGTGGCTACACTGTGCTCGGCGCCACCGCCTCCTGATGCCACAGCAACAGCCGCCGGCGGGCAATGCTCATGCCCTTGACGAGCGCGTAGCCGATCACGGCGATCTCCACGATGCCGGCAAACACGCCGCGGGAATCGGCAAAGCGCGAGGCGGTGTTCATGGCGCCGCCGAGGCCATAGCCGCCCATGAACATTTCCGTGACGATCGCCACGATCAGTGCAATGGGCAGTCCGACCTGCAAGCCGGTGATGATCTGCGGCAGCGCGGCGGGAAGCGCGATCTGCCATAACAGCTCGCGCTCGCTTGCGCCCATATTGCGCGCTGACCAGAGGAGCTCGCGCTCGACGCCGCGGATGCCGATTATGGTTGCGGTCACGACGGGAAAGATCGCCTCGACCGCAACCATTGTGATCTTGGATATGTCGTAGACGCCGAGCCACAGGATGACGACCGGCAGAAAGGCGATTTTCGGCATCGGAAAGCCGACCGAAATGATGGGATCGAAAAACCAATGGGCGAGACCGTTGCGGGAAATCGCCATGCCCAGCCCGATGCCGGCGGTCGCGCCGATCAGAAAGCCCACGATCGCGCGATAGAGCGTCACACCGGTATTGAGCAGGAGGTCGCCGCCCACAAGATCGCTCCAGATTCGCTCGATGACCGCGCTCAGCGGCGGCAGCATGAATGGCGTCACCGCGCCCGAGCGCGCGAACAGCTCCCAGCCGGCAGCCAAGGCGATGACGGAGATCACCCGCGCGATGCCCCAGCCGGCAGACCGCAACATGCGAGACGCGGCGCTTTCTTCACGCATCGACTCTGTTACAATTGCCATCGCAGCGCCCTGTGCATCAGCATGAGATAGAGTCGGTCGGCGATGAAACCCAGCAAAGCGACCGTGAGCACAACTGCGAACATAGCATCGTAGCTGCCGCTCGCGCCGAGAAAGCCGATCAGATAGCCGAAGCCCTGGCGCGCGGCGATCAGCTCGGAGCTCACCAGCAAAATGAAAGAGAGCGCCAGCGCCGTGCGAGTGCCATTGAGCAGCTCGGGCAACGCGCTCGGCACCACCACGTCCCACAGCATGCGCAGGCGAGAGGCGCCCATGCTGCGGGCGGACCAGACCAGCGCCTGCTCGCTCGATCTCGCGCCGTTGAAGGCGCCGATGGTCACCGGCAGCATGCAGCCGAGCAGGATGAGCAGGATCTTCGAGCCGTTGCCGAAGCCAAGCCATAACACAGTGACAGGAATCAGTGCCGACTTCGGCATGGGATAGAACATTTCAACGAGCGGGCTGAGCAGCACGTTCAGCGGCCGCCACCATGCCATGAAAATGCCGAGCGCCGCGCCGAGCACGATTGCGAGCAACAAGCCCGCGCCCGCCCGCCACAATGAGGACGCGCCGTTGGTGATGAGCTCGCCGTCTTTCATCAGATCGATCCACGCGGCCGCGACCGAGGTCAACGGCGGGAGCGCGAGGCTGGACACAAGGCCGGTTCGCGCCGCCGTCTCCCAGGCGACCGCAAGCAGAAGGAGCGGCACATAGCGCAAAAGAGCCGGATTCATCCCACGCGTTTCTCCTGCGCCTTGATGGCCTCGATGCGCACGAGGTTCCAGATCTCGTCCACCTTCTCGACGAATCCCTTGCTTTTGAAAATGTCGGTATCGTTCTTGTCGAAATTGGTATCCACGATGGCTTTGATGCGCCCCGGACGCGCCGACATCACCGCCACCCGCCCGGCAAGATAAACCGCCTCCTGCACGTCATGGGTCACGAAAATCACGGTTTTCGGCGTGCGGCGCCAGATGCCGAGCAGCTCGGACTGCATGAGGCTGCGGGTCTGCGCATCGAGCGCGCCGAAGGGCTCGTCCATGAGCAGAATTTTCGGATCGAACGCCAGCGTTCGGGCAAGGGCGGTGCGCTGGCGCATCCCGCCGGAGAGCTGGGACGGATAGCTGTCCTCAAAGCCGTGCAGCCCGACGAGCTCAATGAATGATTGGGCACGCTTCTCGCGCTCCTCGCGCGCAAGACCCATGCGCTCCAGGCCATAGAGGACGTTCGAGCGCACCGTCTTCCAGGGAAATAATGCAAAATGCTGAAACACGATGCCGCGGTCAGGCCCGGGCGCACCGGCGGGCTTACCGTCGATGAGAATCCGTCCCGTCTCGATCGGAAGAAAGCCGCCGAGCAAATAGAGCAGCGTCGACTTGCCGCAGCCTGAAGGTCCCAGCAGCGCGACGAATTCGCGCGTGCCCACGTCGAGCGACACGTCCTCAAGCGCGAGCACCGGCCGACCGCTCGGGGGCCGGTAAGTGTGGGTCACGCCCGCGATGACGATCTGCGCCTGCGCCATGTCCTCGTTCCG
>CATPCO010000553.1 GCA_955652925.1 uncultured Xanthobacteraceae bacterium
ATATGCATGCTAAAACGGGGTCCTCTGACGGATGGCAGCGGCAAGTGTGCCCTCGTCGAGGTAATCGAGCTCGCCACCGACCGGCACGCCATGGGCAAGTCGCGTGACCTTGACGTTCGCGCCTTGCAGGAGGTCGGTGATATAATGCGCCGTGGTCTGTCCATCGACAGTGGCATTGAGCGCAAGGATGACCTCCGTGACCGCGCTATCCTGCGCGCGCGATACCAGCGCCTCGATTGCGAGATCCTGCGGGCCGACGCCGTCAAGCGGAGAAAGCGTGCCGCCCAGCACGTGGTAGCGCGCGTTGAGCGCATGGGCGCGTTCGAGCGCCCACAGATCCGCAACATCTGCAACCACGACAATGATCGCCGGGTCGCGGCGCGGGTCCATGCATATGGTGCAAGGGCTCTGGGTATCGATATTCCCGCAGTTGTTGCAGATCTGGATTCGGTCGAAGGCCGTCTGCATGGCACCGGCGAGCGGCGCCATGATCTGTTCGCGCTTCTTGATCAGAAACAGCGCGGCACGGCGAGCCGAGCGCGGTCCCAACCCGGGAAGCCGGGCAAGCAGCTGGATCAGCCGCTCAATTTCCGGGCCAGCAGCGGCGGCCATGGAATAATCAAAACAACTTCAAGCCGGGCGGCAGTGGCAGCCCTCCGGCAACGCTTTTCATCTTTTCCTGAAGAACCGTTTCCGCTTTTCGCTTGGCATCGGCATAGGCGGCAACGACAAGATCCTCCACGATCTCTTTTTCTTCCGGCTTCATCAGACTGCCGTCGATTTTCACGCCCCTCATCTCGCCTTTCCCGGAAAGCTTCACGCTGACGAGTCCTCCGCCGGAGATGCCCTCGACCTCGACCTGATCGAGCTCGGCCTGCATTGCTTCCATCTTGGACTTGAGCTCGGTCGCCTGCTTCATCAAGCCGAGAAAATCTGCCATTTCATCTCTCCAGACGAGCGCCGACTAATTGTCGGCCTCAAAGATCCTCGTAGCCCGCCATCTTTCCGGAACGGACACCGAATGCGGAACTCTCCTCCTCCGGCTCGGGTTCAATTTCCTCTCCATCGACGGACGGGGGCGGTTGCGAAGCCGGCGTCTCGCCGTTCCCGGACCCGACTGTCTCGGCCTTGCGCACGTCCACGATTTCGGCCCCGGGGAACCTGGCAAGCACGGCCTGCACGAGCGGATCGCTGCGCACCCCGGTTTTAAGCTCGGCCTTGCGCGCATCGTTCTGCGAACGAATTGTTGGCTCCCCTTGTTCGGCCGACACCACCACGATCCACGGCCGATTGCTCCACTGCGAGAATTTGCGCGCAAGATCATTGATCAGGGACTTGGCAGCGCCCGGCTCAAGCGCAACTTCGAGCCGCCCATCCTCGCACCGCACCAGGCGCACATCGCGTTCAAGCGCTAGCTTGACGCCAATGTCGCGCTTGGCCGCTGCAAGCGCGATCAAATCCTCAAGCCGCTGGCAGACCAGCGGCTCGGGCTTGCGTTCCGCGCCGGCTTCGGCTGCAGGCGCCGCACGCGCTGCCACAGCAGAACCAGCGCGTTCCTGCGCAGGTTGCGCTTGAGTGGCCGGCGTGGAGAAGGAGTTCCGGTCTGTTGCCGCGACGGAGCCGCTCTGTTGCCGCTGCTGCGTATCCTTGCCGTTCAACGATCGAATGACCTCGTCAGGGGTCGGCAGATCGGCGGCGTAGGCGATGCGAACCAGAATCATTTCGGCCGCCGCAAGCGGGCGGCCGGCCGCATTCACTTCGGCGATGCCTTTGAGCAGCATTTGCCAGGTGCGGGAAAGCACGCGCATGGACAGCCGCTCGGCCAGAGCGCGCCCGCGGGACCTTTCAGTCTCAATGAACGCGGGATCATCGCCAACTGACGGAACGATCTTGACCCGGGTCACGAAATGCGTGAACTCGGCGAGGTCACTCAACACCACCGCCGGATCCGCGCCGGTCTCATATTGCGAACGCAGCTCTGCGAGGGCGGCAGCAATATCGGCGCGCATGATCGATTCGAACAGGTCGATGATGCGGGCGCGATCGGCAAGTCCCAGCATCGCCCTCACATGCTCGGCCTGGACGGACCCGGCCGCATGAGCGATCGCCTGATCGAGAAGTGAAAGCGAGTCGCGCACCGACCCTTCGGCTGCGCGCGCGATCAACGCCAGTGCCTGCGGCTCGACTTCGACCTGCTCACTGAGCGCAACCCGTTCGAGGTGTTTGATCAGCACGCCGGCATCGACTCGGCGCAGGTCGAAACGCTGGCAGCGGGAGAGAATGGTGATGGGAACCTTGCGGATTTCGGTCGTGGCAAAGATAAATTTTGCGTGCGGCGGCGGCTCTTCCAATGTTTTCAGCAGCGCATTGAATGCCTGCGGCGTGAGCATATGCACCTCATCGAGGATGTACACCTTGTAGCGGGCGCTCACCGGCGCGTAGCGAATGGCATCATTGATCTGGCGCACATCCTCAACACCGTTGTGGGAGGCCGCGTCCATCTCCAGCACATCAATGTGCCGGCTATCCATAATGGCTTGGCAGTGGATACCCAGGGTGGGCATATTCACGGTCGGCCTGGTGACCGAGCCGTCAGGAAGCTCATAGTTGAGCGCACGCGCAAGAATACGCGCGGTCGTGGTCTTGCCCACGCCGCGGACGCCTGTGAGGATCCATGCCTGCGGGATACGGTCGGTCTCGAACGCATTCGAGACCGTGCGCACCATCGCTTCCTGGCCGATCAAATCCGCAAATGTGGCGGGACGGTATTTTCGCGCAAGCACGCGATAGGGACTAGCACTCGAAGCATAGCCGCCCAGCTCGGACTGATTGCGATCGCCGCCGGCGCTCATATCACAATTGCTCAATCGCTCCGAGGCTGAATGTTTGCAGGAGAAGTGGCGGGAGGCTGACGAGCGACCCGAACCGCGCTCGTTAGGGCTGCTTCCTTCCGGACCTGACCCGGTTGGCGAGTGGCTCGTCCACCGCCAACCTCCCACTCCTATATCTGCCCCGCATGCTCGGAAAGCAAGCCGGGTGCGGCAATCACGATGCGCGAGCTGCCCATCGATTGCCTCACTTCCAGAGGCATGCAACGGTTGGACTCACGCCGGAGCGTATGCATGTCCCCTCGCCCTCCCTTCGGACCAAGGCCGTATCTCGGCTATACTGCCAGCCAGATCGAACGCGCCGCCCAGATCCGCTCCGACGCCGAGGCACTCGAGACTCTGGAGCACGATTCCACAGCTCGAGCGTATGTCATTGCGGGCGAGATGGTCGTTCTCAATCGAGGGGACGCCGTTGCCGACCCGCTCTTCGCGTTAGCGGATGCCCGCGCCCTCGGAACACCGCGGGAACTGATCTTTATCGGCCTGCAGCAGAAGCTACCCCGCTTCGCGATTGCGCTCGAACCGGCGCGCGCCGAGGCGCTCAAAGAGCGCGAGCAGCTTCTGGTCACGGATCTTCGCTCCATCGCCGTGAATGCTCTCGTGCACAGAGATCATTTGCCGCCGCTCGCCGAGGGCAAGGCGCTTTTGAGCTGGCATATGCGTCACCGGTTCTGCCCGAATTGCGGAGCCGCGACCCAGCTCATCGCAGGCGGGTGGCGGCGCGACTGCCCCTCCTGCAGAACGGAGCATTTCCCGCGCACCGATCCGGTCGTCATCATGCTGCCAGTCGCCGGCTCGTCGTGCGTGCTGGGTCGTTCATACCGCTTTGCACGCGGCATGTGGTCCTGCCTGGCCGGCTTCATGGAGCCGGGCGAAACGATCGAGGAAGCGGTCCGGCGGGAAACACACGAGGAGGCAGG
>CATPCO010000554.1 GCA_955652925.1 uncultured Xanthobacteraceae bacterium
CCGCTCTGCTTGTCGCGGGCGACGCCCAAGCCCGCGCTGGCCTGGCGGAGCAGGTACATCCCTCTAAGCCGATGCGTGATGCTGCCCAGGTTTGTGAACAGGAAGGTAGCCGCGTGGTCACTGACATCTCGCTGGATAAAGACATGTACAAAGTCCTGGCGTCGCTCGATGGATCCAAGCTCGACCACGCCGGCACTTATTTTCTTAAAACCACGCTGCGTGATTACCATCGGGCGGGCGTCGACCGTGACGATCCCACCCGGGAGAAGATACGGCGACTGCAGGACGAACTGGTGTAAATCGGTCAGCAATTTGATCAAAATATCGCCGCTGACGTACGCAAGCTTCAGGTAAAAGCGTCCGATCTGGACCATGCAGGCCGCCTTTGACCACCTCAACGGCTACTCCGCGGCTTACTACACCTATATGTGGTCGCTGGTCATCGCGAAAGACATGTTCACGGAGTTCAAGCAAAATGGACTGGTCAACCCCGAAATTGCGGCAAAATACCGCGACTCGGTTCTTGCGCACAGTGGTACAGAACTAGCCGCTGATCTGGTGCGTGATTTTCTGGGGCGACCCTACTCGTTCAAGGCCTACCAGGATTGGCTGAACGGAAACTGACACTCCGGCGCCAAAGAACATCAGGTGGCATTGCATCTTGCGCTTTGGGTTGACTTGGCGGCTTGGCAGTCAAAGTCTTTAACCGCGGAGCCGCCAAAGGACTTCGCAAAGAGCGCTAAGAAGAACGCTAGCCCATGTTTGCGGATTCTGCGGGTCGTGATGTCCATAACCTCAATGAAATCAGCAGAGGGATTCCAATTTTGTCAATTGCATAGGGGCACATGTTTAAATTGAGAATCTAAAATATATCTTGATTATTAGCTGTTATCCTGCATAATGTGGCCATCTGTAAATAGGCACACGTTATGTTCCTCCGCACCACCAAAGTCAAGCGATCCGACGGCAGGGTCGACGAATACATCCGCCTGGTCGAGTCGTGTTGGAATGACGGCAGTCCTCGCCACCGCGTCATCTGCAATCTGGGCCGCAAGGAGTTGTTGGCTCCGCATGCGGACGCTTTGCTGCGCCTGCTGCGAGGAGAGGAAAAAGCCAAGGCCGCGAACCGAGAGGCGGCGGCAGTGGGAGCTTGGGACTGGGGAGTGATGCTGGTGGCGCGGCACTTCTGGAAGGATCTGCAACTGCAAGAGATCATCGACTCGCTGGCGAAGAACCGTGGCCTGGGTCGAGAACTGGCCGACCGAGCTCTCGCGCTGGTGACCAACCGGTTGTGTGAGCCCACGAGCGAACATGGCATGGCGCGCTGGTTAGAAACCGATTTTGTGTGTGATCGCTGGGGACGGCGGTGGTTACCGGAGTGGCGGGAGGAGGGCGAGCGTTTGTCCAGCCAGCGGCCCCGGGTCCGGGTCAAAGACCGCCAGTTGCGCCAGTGGTATCGGACGCTGGACCAGTTGCTGGTGCAGCAAAAGCAAATCGAGAAGGAATTGTTTCTGCGCTTGCGGAATCTGTTTTCCTTAAACGTCGATCTAGTTTTCTACGATTTGACTTCCACCTATTTCGAGGGGAACGGTCGGGTGGGATTTGCGCTGCATGGACATAGTCGGGATGGAAAACCACGGAATCGCCAAGTCTTGGTGGGCCTGGTGATGATCGACGGATGGCCCATTGCCCATCACGTTTTCCAGGGCAACTTGCGAGATTCCACGAGCATCGAGAAAGTGCTGCCGGACTTGCAATCGCGATTCGGTCTGCGGCGGGTGGTTTTTGTGGGCGACCGAGGAATGGTGACGTCGGGCAACTTGGATCGGCTGCGCTCGAGCGGACAGGGTTACCTGGTGGGACTCAAGCGCCGCAGACAACCAGAGATCCTTCGCTATCTCGAAGGCGCCACCGGGCCTTGGTTGGAATGTCCCGCCGGGATCTCGGCCCGCGAAAAGTCACAGGTGCCGAAGACTCTGGTGCAGGAGGTCGCCTCCGGTAAACCTGGAGTGCGGGTGTTTGTGGTCCACAGTGATGAGCGTCTGGAGTACGAGCGCGGAGAGCGAGAAAAGGCGATGCAGAAAGTGCAGGCGGAACTCGAAGCGCTCGAGCAGAGAGTGGCCAAAGGCAAATTGAAAGCGCCAGAGAAAATCGGCGCAGCGGCCAGCCGAGTGCTCTCCCGTCACCACGGATTTCGATACTACGCTTGGGAACTGAAACAGGGCCAGTTCCACTATTTTGAACATCCGGAAAACTTCAAGCAGGAGAAAGCTCTGGAAGGCAAATACCTGATCCAGAGCGAGGAATCTCTCACCAGTCGAAGCGGTGGATATCTACAAAGATCTCGGTGAACTGGAGCGGGCCTTTTCCGGGCTCAAGGATGTAATCGAAATGCGGCCCATCTATCACCGCACGGTGTCGCGTGTCGAAGCGCACATCTTCATCGCTTCCTTGGCATTCTTACTGGACCGCGCCCTGGAGAAAAAACTCAAGTCTGCGGGCATCGACCTCTCCTCCAAGCAAGCTTGGCAGACACTGAAAACGGTGCGGGTCGTGGACATCGATCTTGGCCGCGGTGAGCACAAGCAATCCGTGACTCAAGGCAGCAGTCGAGCCGCGGCCATCCTGAGCACGCTGGGCATTAAGGACCTTGATCCGGTCCCCGGAAAAACGCAGCACCACATGGCATAGTGACACATCGAAGAACTCGGTTCCTTATTTTCAATGAGCTACAGCCCGAAAGTGCAAACATGGGCTA
>CATPCO010000555.1 GCA_955652925.1 uncultured Xanthobacteraceae bacterium
AGTGCAGGGTCGCCGGAATCTGCCGATGCTGCAGGCACAGCGCGGCCTTGATCAGCCCAGCGATGCCGGAAGCCGATTCCAAATGACCGAGATTGCTCTTGATGGAGCCGATCACGCAGCATTCGTCGGCTGCTCGTGCTTTGCCGTAGACTTCTCCCAGGGCGGCAGCTTCGATTGGGTCCCCGACCGGGGTCCCGGTCCCATGCGCCTCCACATATTGCACGCTCGCGGGCGCAATGTTGGCGAGCCGCAGGGCATCGCGCAGATTTGCTTCCTGCGATGCGCGGCTTGGCACCAAGATGCCCTCGGTGCGGCCATCCTGATTCACCGCCGTTGCGCGAATGAGGCAGTAAATGCGGTCGCGGTCCTTCAACGCCCTTGCGAGCGGCTTGAGGATCACGACGCCGACCCCCTCACCGCGCGCATAACCGTCGGCACGGGCATCGAAGCTTTTGCATCGACCATCTGGCGCAAGCATGGAGGCCTTGGCGAAACCAATGCCGGTTTCAGGCCTGAGGATCACGTTCACTCCGCCCACGAATGCGAGCTCACCGGTGCCGTTCCAAAGACTACGGCATGCCAGGTCGAGCGCAACGAGTGAGGACGAGCATGCGGTGTCCACAGCCAGACTGGGACCGAGCAGGTTGAAGAAATAAGAGATTCGATTCGCGGCAATGCACAGCGACGAGCCGAGATTGGTGTAGGCATCGAGCAGCGCTCGATCGTTGATGTGGTGGGTGCTGTACTCGAAGCTGGAAATTCCGACATACACACCCGCGCGCTTGCCATGCAGGGCGGCGAGTGTCAGACCGGCATCTTCGACCGCCTCGTACGCCACCTCGAGCAGCAATCGTTGCTGGGGATCCGCAGCCGCAGCTTCGCGCGGATTGATTCCGAAGAATTGCGCATCGAACTGATCGATGCAGTCGAGGAACCCGCCGCAGCGCGCATAGCTTCGCCCAGGCTTGGAAGGATCCGGGTGATACACCGATGGCAGATGCCAGCGATCTTTGGGAACCTCGGTGATCGCATCAACACCATTGATCAGCAAATCCCACAGATCGCCAGGACTTTTCACTCCGCCAGGCAGACGACAACCAATCCCAACAACAGCAATCGGCTCGACGCTCATGCGCGCTACAGATCAGCGATGATCAAGTAGGCTGAAAAACCTGGCCCAAACGCCGCCAGCAGGTGCGGCCCGTTTGCCCCGGCCTTCAATGCCCGCTGCAGCACAAACAGGGCTGTCGCCGATGACATGTTTCCAAATTGCCGCAGGATTTCCCAAGAGTGCGTCAGCATCGCCTGATCGATGCCGAGAACCTGCTCGATGGCAACGAGCACCTTGGCACCCCCTGGATGAAACAGGAAACCTCTGATGTCGTCCACCTTCGTGTTGTTGCGCTTGAGAAATTCACAGACCACAGGTGCTAATTGGCCCTGGATCAATGCCGGCAATTCGGGGCTGAGCACGACGCCGAAGCCGTCGTTTTTGATATCCCATCCCATGATATGCTCGGTGTTCGGCCAACACCATTCCCCAATAGCCCGGATTCGCCGGGCGCGCGAATTGCGCGTGCGAGATTTGCCATTGGTATTTTGCAGAAGCACCGCAGCTGCTCCGTCCCCAAACAGTGCGGCCGAGACGAACATCGTGGGACTCTGATCACCCACTCTCAAGCAGACGCTGCAAAGATCGACGGTAAGAAAAAGAACGGTTGCATCCGGCATGCTTTGTGCAAGCCGCGTCGCTCGCGCGAGGCCGCCGACGCCGCCGCCGCATCCAAGTCCAAAAATCGGCAGCCGCTCGATGGTCGGAGAAAGTCTCAACCGGTGTATCAAGCTGGCATCGAGGCTCGGCACCGCCAGTCCGGTGATCGTGTTGGTGACGATCATGTCGATGCCTCGCAACTCGATTCCTGCATCGGCTATCGCCTGCAAGGTCACCTGTTCGAGAAGATCGAGCGCGTTACGCTGGAATGATTCCGCCCGCTCCTCCCATCCGTGTGGTTGCAGGCACCATTCGAGAGGCTCGCAGAAGTAGCGGGTCTCGACTCCTGCATGGGAATAGACGTTCCACATGGATTTGAGCTCCGGGCGCATGGTCTGCGCGAGCTGGGCGATCTCGTGCTGATTGATTCGAAATCTCGGATTTGCCGTTGCAACGGCCAGAATCTCGACGTCGAAGCTCATGCGCGGCTGCCTTCCAAGCCCTTTTAGAGAAAGCGTATTGTGGTATCGCCAGCGGTGATCTCAATCTGGTCGAGCCGCTTGTCGGACGCTGTTGAGCATGCGCATCCGCACGGAGAACCGGGCGCTGGCTTGGGCCAGTGGGAAAGCCGGCGGTACGCCGCGCGAGCAGGCAGCGTGATCGCGCTTGCGTAGCGTCTGGCCAAACGAGGGGCGCCCAATTTCAGACGCCCCTTCGCAATCGCTCATAACGAGCGATTGCTCTCCTTTACCGCCTGCGCGTCAACGTACACTTCGCTGCCGAGCTCGCGGAACTTCTGGCTCATCTGCGCCATGCCCTGCTCCTTGTCGTTGAGCGTCGCGGCATAGTCGCGCACGTCCTGGGTGATCTTCATCGAGCAGAACTTGGGTCCGCACATCGAGCAGAAATGCGCGACCTTGTGCGCCTCCTTGGGCAGGGTCTCGTCGTGGTATTCCCGCGCAGTCTCGGGATCGAGCGACAGATTGAACTGATCGACCCAGCGGAACTCGAACCGCGCGCGAGAGAGCGCATCGTCGCGCAGCTGTGCCGCCGGATGGCCTTTGGCCAGATCGGCGGCATGCGCCGCGATCTTGTAGGCGATGACCCCCTGCTTGACGTCATCGCGATCGGGCAAGCCGAGATGCTCCTTCGGCGTGACGTAACAAAGCATGGCGGTGCCGAACCAGCCGATCATCGCGGCACCGATGGCGGACGTGATGTGATCGTAGCCCGGCGCAATGTCCGTCGTCAGCGGACCGAGCGTGTAAAATGGCGCCTCGGCGCATTCCTTGAGCTGCTTCTCGACGTTGATCTTGATCTTGTGCATGGGGACGTGGCCCGGGCCTTCGATCATCACCTGGCAGCCCTTGTTCCACGCGATCCGGGTCAGCTCGCCGAGCGTTTCCAGCTCGGCGAACTGCGCCCGGTCGTTCGCGTCAGCAATAGAACCTGGCCGCAGACCGTCGCCGAGCGAGAAGCTCACGTCGTATTTGCGCATGATGTCGCAAATCTCGTCGAAGCGCTCGTAGAGAAAGCTCTCCTTGTGGCGCGACAGGCACCACTTGGCCATGATCGAGCCCCCGCGTGAGACGATGCCGGTAACGCGGTTAGCGGTAAGGTGGATGTAGCCCAGACGCACCCCTGCATGGATGGTGAAATAATCCACGCCCTGCTCGCACTGCTCGATCAGAGTGTCCTTGTAGCATTCCCAATCGAGCTTCACGGGATCGCCGTGCACCTTCTCCAGCGCCTGATAGATCGGCACGGTGCCGATCGGGACAGGGGCATTGCGAATGATCCATTCGCGCGTGTTGTGAATGTTGCGGCCGGTGGAAAGATCCATCACCGTGTCGGCACCCCAGCGGATCGCCCATACCATCTTCTCCACTTCCTCCTCGACCGAGGAGGTCACCGCCGAGTTGCCGATGTTCGCGTTGATTTTGGTGAGAAAGTTGCGGCCGATGATCATCGGCTCGAGCTCGGCATGATTGATGTTGGAGGGAATGATGGCGCGTCCTCGCGCCAGTTCGGAGCGCACGAATTCCGGGGTGATGAACGCAGGCACGCACGCACCGAAGCTCTCGCCGTCGGCGAGCGCAGCATTTGCCCGTTCGAGCATCTGTTTGCGGCCGAGATTCTCGCGCTCGGCGATGTAGATCATTTCATTGGTGATGACGCCGGCGCGCGCCCATTCCAGCTGGGTAATGCACTTCTCTTTCTCTCCCCCGCTTGCCGGCGAGGGTGGGGTGGGGGCTGCCCGCAGCGGGCGATGTGCAGTCGGGAAATTGCGCGCCAGATGCTTGCCGCTGACACTGCCGTTGTCCTCGGCCGTGATGGCGCGGCCTTCATACTCCTCGACTCCGCCGCGCTCGAGCACCCACGCGCCGCGAGGACGCGCGAGGCCCTGCTCGACATCGATCACCACATCGGGATCGGTGTAGGGGCCGGTCGTGTCGTAAACGGGCAAAGCAGGCTCGCCGGCGGCTTCGCTGAGCGAAATCTCCCGCACGGGCACGCGCAGGCCGGGAGCCGCATCGGGCCGCGCGTAGACCTTGCGCGACGCGGGCAAAGCTCCGGTCGTGACCTTGGGCGCCGAGATATTGGGGTCGTGAATATTCATGTGTTGCTCCCGTGGGCGGAACTATCCCTCCCCTGGCGGGGAAAGGATCGCATTTTCGTGTGGGCAACCTGGCATGGATTGTCCTGTCCCTACGCCGGAATGACCCGGATCAGGTTCAAAGGGTTTTCGCGGCTCCCGCACGCATGGGATCAGCAAACTCTCAGCTCCTTGACCGGAGCTCCCCTCGGAATTCCAGTAATGTAGACCCGCCGGCGGCGGTGTCAACGCGAAGCGCCGGGCCCGCGCTTGCCTGCGCGATCGGCGCTTTTCGCACAAGCCGGAGGCGTGACGCGACAGACCGCCTCAGTAAATACCATTAAGGCTGGGCGTAGCCGAGCGTCGGCTGGTGATCCCATCGACCACGTGCGCGGCGCGCTGCCCGCTCATCGGGAGCACGACGACCTTGGCGCCCACGTGAACACGATTGTAGAGGTCAATCACATCTTCGTTGACCATCCGGATGCAGCCCGAAGACACATGCTGGCCAATCGTGGACGGCGCGTTGGTTCCGTGAATGCGATAAACCGAGCCGCTGAGATACATCGCGCGTGCACCCAGAGGATTGCTCGGCCCTCCGGCCACGAAGCGCGGCAGATAAGGCTGGCGGACGATCATTTCCGGGGGAGGCGTCCAGTCCGGCCACTCGGCCTTGCGTTCGACTGTCTTGGCCCCCGACCAGGTGAATCCCTCCCGGCCGACGCCGATGCCATAGCGAATGGCCTTGCCACCGCCGAGCACAAAATAGAGGTAGGTGCTGGGCGTATCGACAATGACGGTGCCCGGGGACTCACTGGTCCGGTAGTCGACAATGCGGCGGCGAAACTCCGGTGCGATCTCGCTTTCGTCGTCGCTCGGGTTGACAAAGGCGGGCGCCTGCACCGGCTGCCCCGATTGATAGAGATCAGGCTGATTGGACCAGGCAAATGGATCGGCAGAAGCTGCGCTCGACAGCGCCAGCGCGCCGGCCAACGCGCCGAA
>CATPCO010000556.1 GCA_955652925.1 uncultured Xanthobacteraceae bacterium
ATGCGGCATTCCGAGCGGCGTGTTCATAGCGCCGAACAAGCAGAGCATATACGGCGAGTACCTCATCAATGTCGATGCGAACACGCCAATGACCCGGCTGGATGTGCTTGAGGCCGACCTTAGTGAGGTTGCCAGAGAGATGATCATCGATCCTCGCCCGATCATGCGGGAAGCAAAGCGGGCGCATGCCCCTGTACACCTCTATCCAAAAACCGAAACTCACTGGAACGACCTCGGCGCCTATTATGGCTATCGCGCTATTCTGGAAAAATTCGCAAACCGCGTTCCGATAGCCCACATGAACCGCGCTTCGCTCGATCAGTATCAGGTTACTGTCGCCAGCTATCCCGGTGGCGATATGGCGACACGGGTCCTGTTCTCGCCCTGGCGATTTGCCGACGAGTATGTCTGGGTCAAACCGAAGGTCCCAATTGCAGGGCCAGGGGAAATCCAAATCGACCGCGTTCATTTCGTGGAGCGCAATCCGGATGGCAAAGGGCGTATGGTTTTATTTGGAGATTCGTTTGCGACCTATCTGGTGTCCTTTCTCGCGCAGCACTTCGCAGAAGTTCACCGCTATGTCGGTGAGCAGTTCGATGGCCGCGTGGTCGCGATGCAACATCCCGACATCGTCGTGCTGGAGACGCTTGAAAGCTACTCGCCCAGACTGCTCCTGCCGCCGATTAGTTTGGATGAGGCCTGTGAGAAATAGGTCGTGATTGCCCAGAGTTGGAGATAGGATCCCGAAGGCGCCACCAAGCTGTTGGGGAATTGGGAGGTCCATTTGCCTTGTAACCTACTGATTCAAAATGTGTTTACGGGCAGACCCTGGGCATCGCCACCCGCTTGGCGGATATGCTAAGGGAGGTCCCGATCGGGGTTCCGGGGGACTACGGGGGCACCGGCGTCGGTATCAGTTGTCCCGATCCGCCGACGGCCATCCTGCCGCTCAGCGCTTGAAGTATTCACATGCCGATGCAATCGACCGTTGACGCGCCATGAACCAACTTGCCCGCCTTGATAGCGCGTCAATCCCGTTCATTGATCTTGCCGCACAGCGCAGGCGCCTCGGCCGCTCAATTGACGATGCCATTGCGCGTGTCCTTGACCATTGCCAGTTCATCCTGGGCCCAGAAGTGCGCGCTCTCGAAGCAGAACTCGCCGCATTCTGTGGTGCGCGGCATTGCGTAACATGCGCGAGCGGCACCGATGCGTTGATGCTGGTGCTCATGGCAAAGGGGATCGGATCAGGCGACGCGGTGATCTGTCCGAGTTTTACATTCACCGCGACGGCCGAGGTGGTGGCTCTTGTTGGAGCCACCCCGGTATTTGCCGATGTGGAGGAGCCAACTTTCAACCTCGATGCTCGAAGCCTGCAACGTGCCTGCGCCATGGCGCGCCGGCTGGGACTGCGCCCCAAGGCGGTAATTCCCGTCGATTTATTTGGACAGCCGGCAGACTACAAGAGCATCGCGGCACTTGCCGAATCGGAAAAACTGTTTGTCCTCGATGATGCAGCGCAGGCGTTCGGGGCAAGCTGTGGTAATCAACGGCTCGGTGCCATCGCACCAGCAACCGCCACTAGCTTTTTTCCAGCAAAGCCGCTCGGATGCTACGGCGATGGCGGGGCAGTATTCACTGATGACGAGGAGCTCGCACGGATCATGCGCAGCCTGCGCGTTCATGGCGAGGGACGCGACAAATATGAGGGCGCGCGGATCGGGCTCAACGGAAGAATGGACACTTTGCAGGCGGCGGTCTTGATCGAAAAATTGAAAATCTTTCCGGATGAAATTACGGCGCGGGAACGCATCGCGCGCCGCTATTCTGCGGGCCTGTCCGATATCGTAACGGTGCCCACGGTCGCGGACGGTGCGAGTTCGGTTTGGGCTCAGTATACCATTCGGCTCGCGTCCTGCCGACGCGATGCGCTTGCTGCTGCGCTACGACAGCAAGGCATTCCGACAGCGGTCTATTACCCGATCCCGCTCCATCGCCAGCAGATCTACCGGGACTTTCCCATCGCAGAGGGCGGTGCTCCGGTTAGTGAACGCCTCGCGGAGGAGGTCATCAGCTTGCCCATGCACGCGTACCTCGACGAAGTCACTCAAGATCGGATCATAGAAGCCGTGCGGCACTCGCTGGGAGCATGAGTGAAACGCACGTGGCACATGGACGTTCGTGAAGGCCGGGCTCGACCGAGCAAAGAAGCCCGATGGTGTGGAACTATGGCGGTTGTGATCTTGGATAGTCCGAAAAAATGCGCCGGCCGCGCTTGAGCTGCGGAATCGCCCAGGTTCAAGCGAATGCACATTTGCAGCCGTTTGTGGAGCCGCGTCACTCATCGCCCGCTGACGACAGTGTTCTTCGTTGCCCTCTCTGTACGTCTCGTCAATATTGCATTGCTCAAGGGCGATTCCAGCTTTTTTGCGGAAACGGACGCGCTTGGTTATTGGGCGCTCGGTGCGGCTCTCGCGAAACGGGACACCTTTTGGCCCACTCTTCTACAATTGACCGATCACATGCCGCTCTATCCATTATTGCTCGCGGCATTTCAAAGCACTTTCGGTGACAAGCCACGACTGGTTGCGCTTATTCAGGCGGTGATTGACTCAGGCACGTGTGTGCTCATCGCCGCGCTCGGCGCCTTGGTATCGCCTCTGGTCGGCTTTGTAGCCGGCATCCTTGCGGCGTTCTCGTTGACGTTGATTGTCACCAGCTCACAAATCCTGACGGAGACTTTTTTTCTGTTCTTTTTTACGCTCATGCTGCTCATGGCTGGGCGTTTTATCCTTTGTCCGACAAAGTCGCTTGCCGTGCTCGCGGGGCTCTCCGGCGGCATCGCACTTGCGACCCGTCCCGCAATCGCGCTGTTGCTGATCGCAGCCGTACCGGTGGCGTTTATCGTTGTGCTCATGCGGCGGAACATTGTCCAAGCATTGGCTACTTGCGCGCTATTCGTGCTCGCAGCCGCCGGGCCAATCGCACCGGTCTTGGCACGCAATGTCGTTTACTACGACAGCTGGAGCTTGACGTCGCAAGGTGCCGAGCATCTCGCATTGTGGATTGTCCCGCTGGTGCAGCAACGCGCTGATGGCGCGCCTTATCACATTACCGTGGAGCGCATTGACAATCTCTATCACCAGCGCCTCGCCGAGCGGGACCTCACCGACGAAACGAATCCATTCCGGCGTGAGGCCATCAGGAGCGAGGTCGCTAGGGAGGAAATGGCGCGTTTGCCGCTCTCAGCCTATGTCGAGGCTTGGCTGGAGGGCATGGTGGTGAACTTAGCCGTGCCAGCGCTTCTGGTCGATCCGCGCGTGCGGGTGCTGCCAAAGCCCAGCCTCTACAACACGCCGGGGGTCACGTTATGGGAGAAGACCCACGCCTACGTGTTTGAGCATCTGGGTCTTTACCAGATTCTGTTGCTTGTGGGCCTTGCGTCGATGCTGCCCTTCCTCGTGCTCGAGATCATCGGATTTATCATTCTGGCGCGCATCTTGCCGTGGGCAGCTGTCTTGGGCGGTGGCGTTCTCGCCTACTTTCTCCTCATTAACGGACCGGTCGCCGCGCCGAAATATCGCCTGCCCATGGAGCCTGTGCTCATTATCTTATGCGCGATTCCCCTTGCCAGGTGGTTGCACCCAAAAGCCGTGGACCGTGACAGTCGAGGGTTTCTCTTTGAGCAGTGAATTGCGCACCGCAATACCGTCCTTCCGCTGCATTAATCCGGATTGACGGATATTTTTACTGTATGGTGGCTTCAAACCGGTCGGCCAATCGCCGGAATGTGCGCATGATGACCTCTTCGGTGTCGTCCTCCCAGACCCATTCCTGCAGTGAGTTCGCAAACGGCAATGATTTCCCAGCCTCAAACCCGAATGAACGAATGAATTCAAGCGATGATTGCGGAACCTCAGCAGTCTCAATCTTCAACGTGGCATAGCGCACTCGCGCATTGAGCCAAGCAAGCCCCATCGGACCATTATTGACGCCGAGATTCAGAAACGCATGCTCGTAAAGGGCCATACGCAACCCGACATTCCAAGCGGCCTCTGGAAACACCGTGAACTCCCGTAGAATTGTGGGCAGTCCTTCAATGGTGTCATTGGTATCGGGGACGAACACGGGCCAATATTGACTGGAATCTAAAGATCGGGCGAATGCGACCCAGGCGGGTAGATTACTATTGCGCGCGGGCATGTAGGCGTAGTG
>CATPCO010000557.1 GCA_955652925.1 uncultured Xanthobacteraceae bacterium
ATGCTGCGCTGATCGCGAAAGAAGCGCTCGATTGGCAGCTCCTTCGAGAGCCCCATGCCGCCATGAATCTGCATGCACCGGTCGGCCGTCCAGAACGAGCGCTCATCGCCGAATATCTTCACCATGAACGCTTCTTGCCGGCAGTCTTCGCCACGGTCGAATTTCCAGGCGACATGATGCAACATGAGTCGCAGCTTGTGAGCGTCCATCTGCATGTCCACGATGGGCCATTGGATACTTTGACGCTGCGCCAGCGGCGCGCCGA
Organism: uncultured Xanthobacteraceae bacterium; assembly: GCA_955652925.1. Classification (GTDB taxonomy): domain Bacteria; phylum Pseudomonadota; class Alphaproteobacteria; order Rhizobiales; family Xanthobacteraceae; genus VAZQ01. The sequence continues at coordinate 266 of CATPCO010000557.1, forward strand.
ACGTCTTGCGCTGCTTCGCATACCCGATGGCAAGCTCGAGGCAGCGCTCCATCACGCCGAGACTGCGCGCTCCGTGTCGAATCCGGCCGGCATTGATCCAGGTCTGTGCCAGGCCAAACCCCTCGCCTTCCTTGCCGATGCGATTTTCGATCGGCACGCGCACGTGGTCGAACATGATCTCGCAGGGCTTGTCATCGACCATTAGATCGTAGGAGGCCGCGACTTTAACGCCCGGCGCAACCATATCGACGAGAAATGCAGAAATGCCGCCCCGGCTGCGCTTTTGCGGATCGGTGACAGCGAAGACCTGGGCAAAATCCGCTTCGTCGGCGCCGGTGATGAAACGCTTGACGCCGTCGATCACGTAATGATCGCCATCGCGCACCGCAGTAGTCCGCATGGCTGCAGGATCCGAGCCCGCATCCGCTTCGGTTTGCGCAAAACAAGTTCGCTTCTCCCCGCGGATGACAGGCATGAGATATTTTTCTCGCGCGGCGCCTTCGAGCTGGTAGAGAATGGGACTGACCGGAGGGCCGAACACGCTCACGCCGCGCGAGGGCAGCGCCGTCGTGCGGCCGATCTCGCTCCACACAATCACCTTGGCCAGCATGCCCAGCCCAAGGCCGCCGAATTCCTCCGGCACGTCATAGAGCCACAGCCCCAACGCATGCGCCTTGCCGCGCAGCCGGTTGGGCAGCTCCTTCTGCGCCTTCACATCGTTGACAACCTCGCGTTCGAGCGGGATCAATTCACGGTCGACGAAGCGCCGAACGTTCTCTTTCAGAAGGCGCAGCTCTTGCGGAAGCTCGAAATCCATTGCGCTTATCTTGCCCGCGAGCTCGTCGCCGTGTTCTTGCACGAACGTTTCATGTGATCAACGCAGGCTTCTGATGACGGCTTCCACCATCGAGACGGCGCGCGCTCCCGCCGGCAACTGGCGTGAAGTCCTCCTCGCATTCCTGCGGCTCGGCTTGACATCGTTCGGGGGCCCGGTCGCCCATATCGGCTATTTCCGCAACGAATTCGTCACCCGCCGGCGCTGGGTCGATGATCGGACCTATGCCGATTTGGTCGCGCTCTGCCAGTTTCTTCCCGGCCCGGCATCAAGCCAGGTCGGCCTTGCGATCGGGCTGTTGCGGGCGGGCTACCTCGGCGCGCTTGCGGCGTGGACCGGCTTCACTTTGCCCTCCGCCGTTGCGCTCGTCCTGTTCGGTTATGGAGTCAATGCACTCGGCGACGTGGCCGGCGCCGGCTGGCTGCATGGCCTTAAAGTCGCTGCGGTGGCGGTTGTCGCGCAGGCGGTTCTTGGAATGATGCGTTCGCTTGCGCCTGACCGCGAGCGTGCAACCGTTGCGGTGGTGGCGGCTACCATTGTGCTGGCATTCCCGACCGCATGGGGGCAGGTCGGCGCCATCGTACTCGGCGGCATCTGTGGGATCATAGTGTTGCGCGTGGCGCCGCCCGGCGAGCATGCCTCATTGCCGCTCACGGTAAGCCGCGTGACCGGCTGCGTCATGCTGGCCATTTTTTTTGCCTTGCTGATCAGCTTGCCGTTGCTCGCAGCGGGGACGGCCTCGCAGAGCTTAAAATTATTCGATGCGTTCTATCGTGCCGGCTCGCTCGTCTTCGGTGGCGGGCATGTGGTCCTGCCGCTGCTGCAAGCCTCGGTGGTCCCACCGGGTTGGATCAGCAATGACGCATTCCTTGCCGGATACGGCGCTGCCCAGGCGGTACCCGGCCCTCTTTTCACCTTCGCGGCCTATCTTGGCACCGTCATGGGTCCACAACCAAACGGTTGGCTCGGTGCTGTCATTTGCCTGGTTGCGATTTTCCTGCCCTCATTTCTGCTGGTGATCGGCGCGCTTCCGTTCTGGAATGATTTGCGACAGCGAAAGACCGCGCAAGCTGCGCTTGTTGGCGTGAATGCAGCGGTGGTCGGGCTCTTGCTTGCGGCTCTCTACCACCCGGTCTGGACGTCGGGCATCGAAAGTGCCCATGATTTCGGGCTCGCATGCGCGGCGTTTCTGCTGCTCTTCATGTGGCAAGTACCGCCGTGGCTGGTGGTTATCTTGTGCGCGCTGGGTGGTGCAGCTCTGGCCGCAGTTTGAGCACCGTTGCATCCATCGCAGTCGGGCGGCCCGGCGTGCTGCGGCCCCCTCACCCGGCCGCTTCGCGGCCGACCTCTCCCCGCCGGGGAGAGGTCGATCGTCCTGCCGGCGCAGGACTCGCTCACTGACCTGGCGAACCGCCGATCGATGCGTGTGGGGTTCTCGCAACACGACGTGATAGACCTCTCCCCGCAACCCGGGCTTGCCCGGGTTGCGCAGTATAGTGCGCAAGGCGGGCAAGCCCGACTTGCGTTGGGGAGAGGCCGGCGCCGAAGGCGCCGGGTGAGGGGGCCTAAGATCATTGTTGTTTGCAGAAACAGGAGAGCATCATCCGCGCGGCGACCAAGGCCGCGCCCCTATTCTTCGACGGGCACTGTGCTGCGCTGCCCCTCATCGAGCAGAATAAATTCAAGAAAGACCAGCTTCGCGGTCGTGCTTGCATTCCAGTGCGCGTGTACGGTGCCTGGTTTCACCAACAGCGTTTCGCCGGGCTTAAGCG
>CATPCO010000558.1 GCA_955652925.1 uncultured Xanthobacteraceae bacterium
AGATTGTCGAGCAGCCAATCGTACAGCGGTCGATGATCCTCGAACTCGAGCGTGCAAATGGAATGGGTGACGCGCTCAATAGCGTCAGACTGGCCATGTGCAAAGTCATAGCTCGGATAGATGCACCAGGAGGTTCCCGTTCGGGGATGACTTGCATGCAAAATGCGGTAGAGCACTGGATCGCGTAAATTGATGTTGCCTGACCCCATGTCGATCTTTGCACGCAGCACCCGCGACCCGTTCGGAAACTCGCCTGCGCGCATGCGGCAAAAGAGATCAAGATTCTCGTCAACGCTACGCTCGCGCCAGGGGCTATTGCGTCCCGGCGTGGTCAGAGTACCCCGCGACGCTCGTATCTCGTCGGGCGACTGATCGTCGACGTAGGCCTTGCCCGCGCGGATGAGATACTCTGCCCATTCATAGAGCTGCTCGAAATAATCAGAGGCATGGTAAAGGTGTCTGCCCCAATCAAAGCCAAGCCAGCGCACATCGCGTTCGATGGCGTCAATGTATTCCTGCTCTTCCTTAGTGGGATTGGTGTCATCGAAACGCAGATGACAACGCCCTCCGAACTCCTGCGCGATCCCAAAATTCAGACCAATCGATTTGGCGTGGCCGATGTGAAGATAGCCGTTCGGTTCCGGCGGGAAACGTGTCACGACGGTATTATAGCGCCCCGCTTGGAGGTCGCCGCGAACGACGTCGCGAATGAAATCGCTCCCCGCGGCCGTATTGGAGACTTTACCTTCCATCATTGTGCCATTATCCCATCGATGCCGGGTATGTGCCAAATCCTTGTGGACGCGCCAAGATATCGAACCGGGGCAGCCGGGAACATCACAGGCGAAGCAATGGAGCCGATATCTTCATCAGGCTTTGCGTTTGTGGTGAGCAGAAGCTGTTTTGGCTGTCGGCAAAGATCTCCGATATGGCCGTAATCACGCGCTTTGCTCCCTCGCCCACCGGTTTTCTTCACATCGGGGGGGCCCGCACCGCCCTTTTCAATTGGCTCTATGCGCGGGGGCGAGGCGGCAAAATGCTGTTGCGCATCGAGGATACTGACCGCGAGCGTTCGACCCAAGCGGCAATCGATGCCATCCTTGACGGGCTCTCCTGGTTGGGTCTCGATTGGGACGGCGATGCGGTTTATCAGTTCGCGCGCTCCGGTCGTCATCGTGAAGTCGCAGAGCAACTGCTTGCGAGCGGCCGCGCTTACCGCTGCTACGCCTCTGCCGAAGAACTGGCGCAGATGCGAGAGATGGCACGCCGGGAGGGCCGGCCGAAGCTCTATGACGGCCGTTGGCGCGATCGCAGCCCAGCCGAGGCGCCGGCCAACGTCCCTCCCGTGATCCGGCTCAAAGCGCCTCTGACAGGCGAGACCGTGATCGAAGATCAGGTGCAGGGACGCGTCGTTTGGCAAAACGAGAACCTTGACGATCTCGTGCTTCTGCGCTCCGACGGCACACCGACCTACATGCTCGCCGTGGTCGTCGACGATCATGACATGGGTGTAACGCATGTGATCCGTGGGGACGATCATCTCACGAACGCCGCACGCCAGAGCCAGATTTACAATGCCCTGAGCTGGCCGATTCCAGTGATGGCGCACATTCCGCTCATTCATGGGCCAGACGGCTCCAAACTCTCCAAGCGCCACGGTGCGCTCGGGGTCGATGCCTATCGCGCCATGGGTTACGTGCCGGCTGCGATGCGCAACTACCTGGTGCGGCTTGGCTGGAGCCACGGCGATCAGGAAATCTTCTCAACTGAGGAGATGATTGGCGCTTTCGACCTGGCCCACATCGGGCGTTCACCGGCGCGATTTGATTTCGCCCGACTTGAAAACCTCAACGGGCACTACCTGCGCCAGTCGGCCGACACCGACCTGCTTGCACAGCTTGAAGACGTGCTTCCGCACATCGCAGGCGGGTCAGAGTTCGCAGGCAAGCTGACACCGCAATCACGCACGCGCTTGTTGATAGCGATGAGCTCTTTGAAGCAGCGCGCCAAAACCCTGGTGGAGCTTATGGAGGGCGGACAGTTTATCATAGCCGAACGCCCGCTTGCTCTGGACCCGCAGGCAACCGCGATGTTGACGGCCGCAGCACGAACTTTGCTGGGCGAGTTGCTCGACGATCTCGAACACCTCGATCCCTGGACATCCGAGACTACGGAGCAGGCGGTTCGCGCCTTTGCCCAACGAACCGGAATGAAGCTTGGACAGATCGCCCAACCTCTGCGCGCTGCGCTCACAGGCCGCACCACATCGCCCCCTATTTTCGAAGTGCTATCAATTCTGGGAAGAAGCGAAAGTCTTGCACGCATTGAGGACCAACTCGCTCAGGCAATCGTAGATCGGTAGGCAGAACCAAGGCATCTTGCAGCGCAACCAAGGATGGGCTACGCACACCGCGATCTCTGCTTAGAGAGGGCTCAATTATGGACGCAAAGACCGGCGCAAACATCAAAACCGGTAAATTCACCCTCGGCGACAAGGAAGCGTCGTTTCCGATATTTGACGGAACGATCGGGCCCTCCGTGATCGACATCGGCAAATTTTATGCCGAAACCGGGATGTTCACGTACGATCCCGGCTACACATCGACCGGGAGCTGCGAATCCAAGATTACATACATTGATGGCGATGAAGGCCTGCTACTCTATCGCGGCTATCCGATTGAGCAGCTTGCCGAGCACGGCGACTTCCTCGAGACATGCTACCTGCTGCTTTACGGAGAACTCCCCACAGCTGCCCAAAAATCCGATTTCGACGATCGAGTTACCCTGCACACGATGGTGCACGAGCAGATGAGCCGGTTCTATCAGGGCTTTCGGCGTGATGCACATCCAATGGCCGTCATGACCGGCTGTGTCGGAGCGCTCTCCGCCTTTTATCACGACTCCACCGATATCTCTGATCCAATGCAGCGGATGATCGCCTCCATTCGCATGATTGCGAAAATGCCGACGATTGCGGCAATGGCATACAAATACTCCATCGGGCAACCATTCATTTATCCGAAAAACGACCTCGATTATGCGACCAATTTTTTGCGCATGTGCTTTGCAGTGCCATGCGAAGAGTACAAGCCGAACGCCGTTCTGGCGCGCGCAATGGACCGCATCTTCATCCTGCACGCCGACCACGAGCAGAATGCATCCACATCGACCGTCAGGTTAGCCGGATCCTCGGGCGCCAATCCGTTTGCCTGCATCGCCGCCGGTTGTGCCTGCCTGTGGGGTCCTGCTCACGGAGGCGCCAATGAGGCAGCATTGAACATGCTGCGCGAGATCGGCAAAGCTGACCGGATTCCCGAATACATCCGCCGCGCCAAGGACCCGAATGACAGTTTCCGCCTCATGGGTTTTGGCCACCGCGTGTACAAGCATTACGATCCGCGCGCAAAAATCATGCAGAAGACCTGCCACGAGGTCTTGAATGAAGTCGGGAGCAAGGATGATCCCTTGCTCGAAGTCGCATTGGAATTGGAGCGCGTAGCGCTCCACGACGAATACTTCATCGAAAAGAAGCTCTATCCGAATATCGATTTCTATTCGGGCATTACGCTCAAAGCGATGGGTTTCCCGACGACCATGTTCACGGTTTTGTTCTCCGTGGCCCGCACCGTGGGTTGGATATCGCAATGGAAGGAGATGATTGAGGATCCACACCAGAAGATCGGCCGTCCGCGCCAGCTCTATACCGGAGCACGCCAGCGCGACTACGTCCCGATTTCGCGCAGGAAATGACTTATCGGCCGAATAGATAGTTGAAACGCGCCATGATGCTGCTGCTTCGCAGCCCTACACCATAACTCTTCTGGACAAAGTTAATAACTTCTGTGGCTCGTTTCATCTGCCGGAAGAATGCCGCATTGCGGCTTTCGCCGGAAGGTCATGCCTCGCGACATTCAGCACAATGCCGGCAGCCCGGGCAGCCGGCATGCTCGATCCGATTTCCATGATTGAATCCAGTCGGGAAAATGCGTCAATTTGCCGTTGTCGCTCGGGAGTCTGATCGAACAGAGCAACGAGAGCGCGGGCGAGAGTCTCCGCCGTACAATGGTGCTGAAGAATTTCCGGGACGACGTTCTCACCGAGGAGAAGATTAGGAAGGATAATGGAACTTATGCGCTTCCTGATGGCCGGCCCAACCGTCACATACTCGATGGTCGAGACCTTGTACGCCGCGACCATGGGAATACCAGCGAGCGCAAGCTCAAGCGTTACGGTCCCCGACTTTGCGAGCGCGGCGCGCGCGACGCGAAACGCCGCCTCCTTTTCGGCAGGATCCGCCATCACCCGTGGGGGGACGTCCCAGTGCTCTGTGGCGCCCCGAATTGTTTTGATGAGATGCGGCAGAGTGGGAATAGCCACTTCAAGCGATCCAATCCGGTCTCGAACCAGTTTGACTGCTTCGGCGAAGACACCAAGGAGCCGCCGGATCTCCCCCATCCTGCTTCCCGGCAGTACGAGGAGGACGGGCGGCGAGGCAAGGCGTCTGCGGGCCTCTTCGGAATTGGGGCGTAGGCGGTGCACTCTTTCCACCAACGGATGGCCAACATAGCTGCACGGGGGGCCGTTGAGACGGCGATGAACCTCCGGCTCGAATGGCAGAATGGCCAGGATGTGGTCGATGTAACCCCGCATGACCCGCGCGCGCCCAGGCCGCCAAGCCCAAACCGAGGGCGAAACGTATTCGACGATTGGAATTGTCGGATCGGCGGCACGCACCCGACGCGCTATTCCTCGGGTGAACCCCGGGCTATCGATGATAACAAATGCATTTGGGTGTCTTGCCACCACCTCCCTGGCCGTAAAGCGCATGAGTCGCAAAATTCGCGGCAGTCGCCGGGGTATCGCGCTGAAGCCGATTATGGGAAGATCATCGATGGAGTAGAGGCTCCTGACACCTTCCTTCGCCATCTCGCGGCCGCCAACGCCAGCAAAGTGAACCGCACCACCTGTGGCTGCCCGCAGCGCGCGCATGAGCGCCGCGCCCAGCTGATCGCCCGACTCCTCTCCCGCCACCAGAAAGAGATCGAGCACCTCGCCACGAAGGTCGGGCGAACGCTTAAGCGTCATTCTGGCCCCGAGGCTCCCCTACACCGACAACGAATAATTTCTCGCGATCCGCGGCTGCGATGATCTGCTCGGGTTCAGCAACAACTGCGCTTGCCGCGCTCACCGCGATTCCCACCAAACCTGCGCGCGCGACACCCTCAATGGTCTGCGGTCCAATCGAGGGAAGGTCGACCCTGCGATCCTGACCCTGTTTGGCTGCCTTTACCAATACTCCCCGACCCGTCCGATCCCGTATGCGTCCGCTTTGGCGCAACTGCGCGACGCGAGACAGCATGTGATCGGTACCCTCCGCGGCCTCGACCGCCAGCACACGCCCATCCGCGACGATGGCAGCTTGGCCGATGTCGAATGAGCTTATGGATTTGAGGAGCGCCAACCCGGTTTCGATATCGGATTGATCGCGGCTGCTGGGACGGTGTCGGCCGAGAGGCCCTGCCGGCATGAGAATTTCCGGAGCGATCTCGTGCGCTCCGATCAGGTGGAATCCATACTCTTCGAAGATGGAGGCAACGCCTGAAAGGAGATGATCATCACCGCCACGGAACATTTGAACTATCCTCGGCAGAAGACGGATGGTCGTGAAATCTGGCCGCAACTGTCGCAGCGAAGGACGAACGAGTGAACCGACGAAAACCACATCGCGGCAACCCTCGGCACGCGCAATGCGGCAAAACCAGCCGAACTGGCCATAGCTTGCCCAATGATGTTGGTAGGCGGTGATCCGCTGCCGGTCCGCCCAACCCCTAATTCCAAACAGTATCACGCGACGACCGCGCCGCGCGGCAGCATCCGCGACAGCAAACGGCAAAGTGCCGCCTCCGCAGACGATCGCGACTGGAGAATCATCCCCCATAGTTGCACGAACTGGCGAAGTCACGGGCTTTCTTGAACTTGCGCGCGGCGGATGGCCATGGTCAAAGGACGCGACCCCGAACGAATGAAAGCAATCACCTCCGCAACCAACGGATTGTCGCCACTTTCGGCCTCGACCTTGTCGAGCCGGTCGCGAAAGGTGCCCGCGCCAAAGAACATGCTGTCATAGGCTTTCCGCAGTCGGTGAATTGCGTCCTTGCTCAGACCGCGCCGCCGCATGCCGACGACGTTCAAGCCGATAAGATCAGCCAGCGGCCCCTGCACCAGCCCAAATGGGATGACATCCGCTCGCACGCCGCTCAGCCCCACGACCATGGCGGACTGTCCGATCCGTACGAACTGGCGAACCGCAGCCTGTCCACCGAAGACAACAAAATCTCCAACTGTGACATGACCTCCGAGCACGACATTATTCGCAAAGGTAACGTCATTGCCGACCTTACAGTCATGAGCAACGTGCGAGCCGACCATGAAAAAACAGCGATCTCCAACCTCGGTTATTCCCCCATTGTCCTCCGTACCCCTGTTCATGGTGACGTTTTCGCGGATGTCACACTGCGCTCCGACAACGAGCCGCGTGGGTCCGCCCCGATATTTTACCGATTGAGGAGGTGTGCCCAATGATGCAAACGGATAGATCATGGAGCGGGGGCCGATCGTAGTATTGCCTGTGACGTGAACGTGGCCGGCCAGCCGGCAGCTGTCCCCGATCGTGACGTCCGCGTCGATCATGCAGTACGGCCCGATAAACACGTCACGACCGATCACCGCGCCCGATGCCACGCGCGCGGTAGGATCGATTACGGTCATCACGAACCTCACGCAAGCATGGCGCCGACTTCGGCTTCCGCGACGACCAAGCCCGTGACTCTTGCCTCGCCACGAAACCACCACATGTTTCTTTTCCGGGCAATCCTGGTGACGTGGTATTCGACAACATCGCCGGGGATCACGGGTTTGCGAAACTTTGCCTTGTCGATGGTGAGAAAGTAGACTTGGCTGGGCGTATCACCCTTTCGTGCGAGGACGCAAATGGCACCCGCGGTCTGCGCCATTCCCTCGATCAGCAGAACGCCCGGAAATATCGGATTGCCGGGAAAATGTCCGGCGAACTGCGGCTCATTGAAAGTGACGTTCTTGATTCCCACCGCGGATTCGTCGCCGCGAATGTTGACAATGCGATCAACCATTAGAAAGGGGTAACGATGCGGCAACGCCTTGAGAACATCGCAAATATCAGCCGCCTCGAGCGTTGCAGTGGCATCCTCTGTCATCCCGGTTCTTGCTCCGGAATGTCCTGAGCGCCTTTATCGGAACAATCATCTTTGTCTGGCGCAGCAACGCCCGCTCCCCGGGCCAACTCGCGCAGCTTTGTCACGCCACGAAAATACTCGCGTGCACGCGTGGCCGGGTAGCCAAACCAACGTTCGCCTGGAGGTACGTCGCACATGATGCCGCTTTGTGCCCCGATAATCGCGCCTTCGCCAATGCTGATGTTATCGGCGAGCCCAACTTGGCCTGCAAGTACGGCACGGTCCCCGATTACGACGCTGCCGGAAATGCCGCATTGCGAGACGATGATGCAGTGCCGTCCGATCACCACATTATGCCCGATCTGGACTTGATTATCGATCTTGGTCCCCTCTCCGATCACGGTGTCGCGATTGGCACCGCGATCGATGGTGGTGCCTGCGCCGATTTCTACGTCATCCTGAATTATGACCCGGCCAATTTGCAGAACTTTCCTATGCATGGCCGCTGACATCAGGTAGCCGAAGCCATCCTGGCCAATTGCGCAACCGGCATGAACAACGACACGATCGCCGATCAGAGCATTGGTAATGCAGGCATTCGCCCCGATTGCGCAGTCGCGGCCAATTCGCACCCCTGGTCCGATGACTGCGCCGGCCGCTATGATCGTGCGTGCGCCGACCTCGGCGTGGGGGCCGATGACGACCCCCGGATCAACGACGACGCCTTTTTCCAGTCGCGCAGTGGAGTGGATGAGCGCACCGGGCGCGAGGCCTGAGGTCCCAAACAAAGAGGACGGGCGTAACGCATCGGGAAACAGCTGTTGCGTGATTTCGACATAGGCGCGATAAGGCTCACGGACATAAAGCATGCTGACGTGCCCGGGAGCGTGCACAGCGAATTGTTTTCTGGTCAGACACGCCCCGGCGGACGTGACTGCTAACTCCGGTGCATATTTGACTTTGTCGAGAAAAACGAGCTCGTCAGGAGCGGCGCGGTCGAGAGTTGAGACTCCGGTAATGCGGCGGTCAGGATCCGCCTGAGGATGCGTCTCAGCCCCCGTAAGCGCGGCGATCTCGCGCACGGTGAGCCCCCTGCCCCTTTGGAAAAAGAAGGGCTCACTCATACCCTTCAAGCCGTCCACTGCCGCCGCGTGATACCTGTTAAGATAAATTCGACCAAGCTTCTGGCTGGTTATCAGAATTTAGCGCCGCCGCCAAATCGAAATCGCTGGGTCCGGTCGTAAGGTTCTTGCGTCAGGGGAACGGCATAATCAAAACGCAGCGGTCCAAATGGGGAATTCCAGATTAATCCCACGCCAACCGACGAGCGAATATGCATGCCATTGTCGAGCGGACAAGGCGGCGCGGCGCAAATTGATCCTGACAGAACCTCGCCAGTTGCTGCCCAACTTGTCGGGCCTTGGTAATTCCACAATGAGCCAGCGTCCGCATAGGCCGCGATCTTTATGCCAGCATCCTTGGGCAGAAAGTAAATTGGCGTCTGCAGCTCCAGGCTGGCGCCCCAATAGAGAGTGCCACCCAGTGCATCTCCCGTTCCGGTGAGGGCAAGCCGAGACAGGTCGCGTGGCCCAATGCCGGCCGGCGCAAACCCGCGCACCAGATTGGGCCCCATCTGGAAATGATCGAGCATGCGAAGGCATTCCGATGGCGTATTCAACAGCGAGCCATCATTATTTTGTCCGCAACCCCAGCCGGTGATGTGCCCTCCCTGCAGATGTAGCGCAGCGACGATATCGGGTACCACCTCGTGGTAGCCCCAGACATCGCCGGCCGTGCGCACGAACCGCACGTCGCCGCCGGCCCCGGCAAAGTCCTGCCGCAGCTCCGCGAGCAATCCTTTGGTCGGGCTCTTATTGTTATCCACCGAATTGTAAGTGAGCGTGTAGCCGATGGACGATGTCAGAACCGACCCATTAGCAAGCTCCCGCCGAACCGCAAGCGACGCTTCGCCATTGAGGAAGCAAGGGTCGAGGCTAAAGCCTATCGATTGCACTCCCGGCCCGCCGTTGATGGGAGCATTCGGAGACAAGAGGCAGTCATTAAGATAGTCCGGCAGCGAAACTCTCTGTTGATAGAGCGAGTATCTTACCGCGAACCCGAGATCTTCGCGCAGAGCAAAACCTAGTCTCGTCCCGAAACCCACCGTCGTAGTGGAGTACGAAATATAACTCGTCGGGTTCTGGATCTTGCCAAATACGTCAAGACCAAAGGCGATGCGATAGCCGAGGAAATACGGGTCCACGAACGACAATTGCGCGCCACGGGCGTACTGGCCGTATTGTACCGATGCCTTGCCATACAATCCGCGGCCGAGCATGTTGCGCTCAGCGATGCTGACTTCCGCCAGCCAGCCATCTGAAGTCGAATAGCCGCCTGAGACCTGGAATTCACCGGTCGACTGCTCCTCCACGTCGACATTGAGAATGATGCGGTCAGGAGCGGACCCGGGTTCTGGCGTAATCTTGACGGTTTTGAAAAAGTTCAGATTTTTGAGCCGCCGCTCAGCCCGATTGACAAGCGCGCGATTGTACGCGTCGCCTTCCGCAAGATCGAATTCGCGCCTGATCACGTAATCGCGGGTGCGGGTGTTACCGCGAATGTTGATGCGCTCGATGTAAACGCGCTGTGACTCGTCGACCAAAAAGACGATGTTCACGGTCCTTGTCTGGTTGTCGCGTGACGCTCGCGGCCGGACCGTTGCAAAGGCGAAGCCCTGCCGGGCGGCTTCAATGGTCATCTCCTCGACCGTTTTTTCGACACCCTCGGCGTTGTACACTTCGCCCGCAGAGACCCGCAGCTTCCACCACAACAGCCCGCGATCGAGCCCGCGCACCGACGACTGAACGTCTACGCTTCCAACGCGATATTGGTCGCCTTCTTCGATTGTGAAGGTAACGATAAACCCGCGCAGCGCTGGATCATATTCGCCCATCGCGGAGACAACCCGCACATCGATAAAACCGTGCTTGAGGTAGAACCGGCGCAACAACTCTCGATCGGCTTCAATGCGGTCCGGATCGTAGATATCGCCCGTCTGCAGAAAGGCGAGCAATCCGGTTTCGGACGTTTTGATCACGTCCTTGAGCCGGTATGAGGAGTACGCCCGGTTACCGATAAACTCGATACGCTTGATGCCGGTTTTGAGGCCTTCGTTGATTTCAAACACGAGGTCGACACGATTATTCGGAAGCTCAATGATCTTGGGCTCGATCCGAACGTCGAAACGCCCGCTTCGCCGATACACTTCCACAAGCCGGGCAACGTCAGCCTGGACAATTGGCCGCGACAAGGTCCCACGTTCTTTGGACTGAATTTCCGCCCTGAGTTGTTCGTCCTTAACCTTCTTGTTGCCTTCGAAAGCAATGCGATTGATCACCGGGTTTTCGATCACCACTAGAATAAGCCGCCCACCTTGGATGCTGGGTCGTATGTCCTGGAACAAGCCGGTGGCATAGAGGGCTTTCACGCCCTCGTCGATCTGGAAGGCATCAAGCCGCCCGCCCGGCCCCGGACGGAAGTAAGAGCGGATGGTGTCGGCCTCCACCCGCTGATTTCCCTGAACGATAATGGTGTTAACGGTGACGGTTTGACCATAGGCATCGCGCGCCGTGAATGACACAGCGCCTACGCTCAGCACGATTGCGCTGAGCACGAGGCAGGCGGCAGCCAAACCCCGCACTATCGACAAACCAAACTTCATTCCCCCACGCGCCTTTGTCGTCCCCTTCGGGCGCCGGCAACATTGCCAACGCCCACGAAAAGGTCATCGTCCCCCGTGCACCGCTGTTATGTCTCGCCCCTCATCACACGCAACCGCCTTCCCCCTTTCTATTATCCGCTTAAGAATTACTGATCGCGCGCTATGAGGCGGTCCATTGCGCGGCCAGATGCAAGATGTCGTTATAGGTCGCGAAGATCATCAGCATAACGACGATAGCAAGCCCGATACGAAAGCCGACTTCCTGTGCGTGCTCGGACAACGGCTTTCCCCTCACGGCTTCAATTCCGTAGAACAAGAGATGGCCGCCATCGAGCAGCGGAACCGGAAACAGATTAAGGAGCCCGATCGACACAGAAAGCACCGCCGCGAGACTAAAGAGGGATGGCAAGCCCTCGCTCGCAACTTGGCCCGACACCTGGGCTATTCGAATTGGGCCGCCGAGCTGGTCTGCGGTTTCACGACCCGAAATCACGCCGCCAATGTAGGAAAGGGTTCGTTCAGCGACGAACCACGTTCTTTCCGCCCCGAGTTGAAGCGCTTTGAACGGTCCAACTGGTTGGAAATTTGCATCCTCAGGGGAAGGAGATCGGGTGATGCCGAGAATGCCTTGACGGTGAACGTTCCCAAACCGGTCCTTGATCTCTTTCAGAGCGGGTGTGGCCTTGAGGGTAACCTGAGTGCCTCCGCGATCGACCTCAAACACCAATGTCTGGTCGGCGTTCATGCTGACGATCTGCTGCATGTCCGGGAAGCTTTCGATGGGACGGCCGTTGATCGTCAAAACGAGATCGCCCGGCTTAAAGCCTGCCGCCTCTGCAGCGCTTCCAGGCTGGACGGCATCGACTCGCGGCGACGTACTCGGCTTTCCGAAGATCACGAAGAGGCTCGCAAAAATCGCAACTGCGAGCACAAAATTTGCCAGCGGGCCAGCGACCACGATGGCGGCCCTGCGTGCAACCGGCTGATAGATGAAGCTTGCCTGGCGCTCTTGCTCGGTCATGTGAGCAAGCGCCGCCTGATCCGGTACGCTTGCAGCGTTATCATCGCCAAAGAACTTTACGTAGCCCCCAAGCGGGATCGCAGAGATCTTCCAGCGGGTGTGGTGACGGTCGTTGAACCCGAACAGCTCGGGACCGAAGCCAATCGAAAATACAAGGACCTTCACTCCGCACCAGCGCGCGATTAGGAAGTGGCCGAGTTCATGGAAGAAGACCACCAGCGTAAGAACGAACAAAAAGGGAACCACGAAGCCGAGCACCCCCGAACCCAGCGCGTTGACCCCGGACAGAAAATCAAAATTCATGAAATGGATATCCCCGGCCGGCCCCAATCGTTCCCCAAGCCGGAGTCGTAGGATGCCTTTGCGGCAATTTCTGGCAAGATATCATGGGCCAACAATCTTGTATTATGGTCAATGAACAGTGCTTCTTCCAGCGTTTCGGGCTCACCTGTCCAATTTTGGTGCAACGCGGCTTCCAGGACGCGCTCGACCAGGGCTGCTATCCCGCCAAAGGACAGCCTGCGGGCGAGAAACTCGCCAACCGCAACCTCATTTGCCGCATTCAGCACTGTGGGTGCGGCACCGCCATGTTCCAGCGCGCCGCGGGCGAGTGCCAAGGCCGGAAAGCGCGCGGTGTCGGGCGCCTCGAAAGTGAGCGTCGCGGTACGCGCGAGATCGAGCCGCGGCGCAGGCCCGGCAAGGCGCGCCGGCCAAGCCAGACAATACGCAATGGGAATGCGCATATCGGGGCTGCCCAATTGTGCAATAACCGAGCCGTCGCAGTATTCCACCAAGCTGTGCACGACCGATTGGGGGTGAACGACAACATCGATCTGATCGGGACGAAGCGAAAACAAGTGATGCGCTTCGATGAGCTCAAGTCCCTTGTTCATCATGGTGGCCGAATCCACCGTGACCTTCGGCCCCATCGACCAGTTGGGATGCCGCAGCGCCTGTTCCACGGTTGCGCTCCTGATCACCTCGGGGCGTGCGGTCCGAAATGGTCCGCCGGAGGCGGTCAAGATTACCCGACGAACGTCCTGTCGCCGGCTTCCGCTCATGGCTTGGAATAGCGCATTGTGTTCGGAATCAACGGGCAGAACTGTGGCGCCGGCTGCCGCAGCCCGACGCATGAAGAGGCGGCCTGCGCAAACCAGGCTTTCCTTGTTGGCAAGAGCCACTATGGCGCCGCGCTCGGCTGCGGCGAGGGTCGACTTGAGTCCGGCCGTGCCGGTAATCGCGCCCAAGACCCAGTCCGATGGGCGCTGGGCCGCCTCGGTTAGCGCGCGCTCACCGGCGCCGACCTCGACGCCACTACCCGAGAGCGCCTCTTTGAGTTCGGCATAAGCTTGCGGATCACGCACTGCCGCGAACCGGGCGCCCAATTCGCGTGCCAGTGTTGCAAGCTGGGCGGCATTGCTATTGGCGGTGACTGCTTCGACACGATAGCGGCCGCGCTCGCGCTTGATGAGGTCGATGGTACTGGCTCCGACAGACCCGGTTGCGCCGAGCAGCGTGAGAGAGCGCTCGGCAATTGGGTTTGCCGATTGAGCAGAATTGCTGCGGGGCTGCTCTGCTTGCATTCACTTACCAGACCAACAAGCCACGCCCCGGCGCTGCAAATCCGCCGCGCAATATCCCGATCACCGCCGCGGCAAAGCCGGCTGCGGCAAATCCGTCCAGGCGGTCCATCAGACCGCCATGACCTGGAATGAGACCGCTCGAATCCTTTGCGTCGAATCGTCGCTTCAGGAAAGATTCAAACAGATCTCCCGCCTGCGCCAATATTGATAGGCTGGCGGCAAGGACAGCGGTAACAACCGCGTCCAGACTCGACAGCTCGGCCACAACGAGCGCCGCAATGATTGCGCCGATTGCGCCGCCGAGCGCTCCTGCCCAGGTCTTCTTCGGGCTCACGCGCGGCATCAATTTTGGGCCTCCGATTGCCCGTCCCGCGGCATAGGCACTTGTGTCCGTTGCCCAGACGACGGCGAACAGAAATATGATGGCAACAAACCCATATTCGAGGTCGGAGCGCAGCAGAATGGGTGCGGCGCCGAGCGAGGCGGCGAAGAGAACGCCCGCCGCAATCCATATTCGTCTGCCCATGGCTCCTAACATTGCGGCCCCGAGGCTTCCCACGACGATTACGGTCACCGCGAGCCGCGCGTATCCCGCCGCTGCAAGCCCCAGCGCGAGGGCAAGCACAAGCACACCGGCGATCAGTACCCGCTGCTGGCGTACCATCAACGAATTCCATTCGTATAGTGTTCCGATAGCCGCCGCAGACCAGAACAAAGCAAAGGGCCAGCCTCCGCAGTACGCCGCAGCGAGCGCAAGGGGCGCAAGCACCAAAGCAGAGCAGACTCGCAACGCAAATTCGTTTTTTGCGATCTTAGAAATGGGCAATGAGCTTGCAGGACCCGGGCCCGTCACTGCATCATGATCCGGTACGTGCAACCAAGCCGCCGAACCGGCGCTCGCGCCGGCGATATTCGGTAATGGCGCTTTCGAGCGTAGCGTGATCGAAATCGGGCCAGTAGATTGGAACAAAGACCAACTCACTGTATGCCGCTTGCCACAGCAGGAAATTTGAAAGCCGTTGCTCGCCGCTGGTGCGAATGATCAGATCCGGATCCGGTAAGTCGGGGGCGTCAAGGTAGCTGGCAAGTTTATCGGCCGTGACCGCGCTCACCGCAAGATCTCCGGCCGAAACCGCGGCTGCCAAACGCTGTGCGGCCCTCGCGATTTCCTGCCGAGCCCCGTAATTGAAAGCGACCACGAGGACCAGCTTATCATTGTTTTTGGTCAACTGCTCGGCTTCGTCCAGCAGGCGCCGAATGTCATCAGCAAGGTTCTCACGCTCGCCGATAACCCGGACACGCACGCCGTTGCTGTGCAGCTCGGCCAGATCGTGGCGAACAAAGCGGCGCAGCAGCATCATAAGCTCGCGAATCTCTGTCGACGGACGCGACCAGTTCTCTGCGCTGAACGAGAATATCGTGAGAAATTGAATACCGAGGTCCCCGGCCGCGCGTACCGTACGGCGAAGCGCCTCTACGCCCCGCCGATGGCCTTCCGCGCGCGGCAGTCCCCGCGCCGCGGCCCAACGTCCATTGCCGTCCATGATGATGGCAACATGCCGCGGCACGGCGATCGCATCGATATGCGCAGCACGCAGCAGCTCGCTCTTGGACATCCCGTTGCAACCCTCAAACCGTGAGGATTTCCCTCTCTTTTGTTGCGAGCATCCGATCCACTTCGGCGATCGCCTCGTCGGTAGCTTTCTGCACCTGCTCGGCAGACCGTTTGCCGTCGTCCTCGCTGATCTTGTGGTCCTTTTCCAATTTCTTGAGCACGTCCAAGCCATCACGCCGCACGTGTCGCACTGCCACTCTGGCGGCCTCAGCATATTTGTGCGCAACCTTGACGAGCTCCTTGCGGCGCTCTTCGTTGAGTTCAGGGATGCGCAAGCGCAGGACCTGCCCTTCTGTGGAGGGGGTTAGACCAAGATTCGACGCCGCGATAGCCTTTTCTACGGCATGCACCATCGAGCGGTCCCAGACTTGCACAGAAATCATCCGCGGCTCGGGAATGCTGATCGTAGCGACCTGATTGAGCGGCATATGGGTCCCATACGCCTCGACATGGATCGGCTCCAACAAGCTCGCGGACGCCCGCCCGGTGCGCAGACCTCCGAGCTCCTGCTTCAAAAGCTGGATAGACTGCTGCATTCGGCGTTTGATCTCGTTGAGATCATGAACTGGAGTTGCCATGGCGGCCCTCAATACGTCATCGGGCGGAAATCAACCTGCCCGCTTGTGGTCTGGGACTGATCCGTCACTCGGCGACAACGGTGAAGCGTCCTTTTCCGCGCAGGACATCGGCAACCGCCCCGTGCTCGCGGATCGAGAATACGATGATAGGTATATGGTTTTCTCGAGCAAGCGCAAAGGCAGTGGTGTCCATGACTCTGAGATTGCGCTCAATGGCTTCCTGATGCGTCAACCGATCATAGCGTTTCGCATTGCTGTCCTTTTTCGGGTCCGCACTGTAGACCCCGTCAACATCGGTTGCCTTCAACACCGCACCGGCCCCCATTTCAGCCGCCCGAAGTACGGACGTCGTGTCGGTCGTGAAGAATGGATTTCCGGTACCGGCAGCAAGCACAAGCATTCGGCCCTGCTCCAGATAACGCAGCGCGCGTTCTCGTTCGTAGATTTCGCATAGCTGCGGGATGACCAGCGCCGACATCGTGCGAGCTACCGCTCCGGCCTGACCGAGAGCGCTCTCCAAAGCAAGGGCATTCATGACGGTCGCAAGCATGCCCATCATGTCGCCGGTGACGCGCGGAATTCCCTGCCCCGAGACCTTGACGCCGCGGAAAATATTGCCGCCGCCGACGACAACCCCAACCGCCACCCCAAGTTTTTGTGCAGCCACCAGGTCGGCGGCAATTCGATCAAGTGTTGGCTGATGAATGCCGAATTCGAGAGGCCCCATTAGAGCCTCGCCGGAGACCTTCACGATCACCCGGTGGTATTTCGGCTCAAGCATGATCTCTAGTTCCCCTCGTTGCTCCGTAGGTCACGGCCACAACGGCGGGCCTGCACATTAAGTGCGCGCAGCTGCGACTTCCGCGGCAAAGTCAGGTTCTGGCCGATCGATGCCCTCGCCCAACGCATAGCGCACAAACCCACTGATCTTGACTGGCGAGCCGATGCGTGCCTCCACCTCCTTGATCGCCTGCGCCACGCTCTTTTCCGGTGCGTGGATGTAGGCCTGGTCCAGCAGACAGACCTCCTTATAAAACGTCTTGAGACCAGATTCGACAATCCGCTCGACCACGTTTGCGGGCTTGCCTTGCGCCCTCGCCTTGTCAGCGAGCACTTCTCTCTCACGGCGAAGGAGATCGGAGTCGAGGCCACCAGTATCGAGCGCCTGTGGATTGGAGGCGGCGACATGCATCGCGACCATACGGCCAAACCGTGCCAGTTCTTCGCGGTTGCCACCCGATTCGAGTCCGACAATCACGCCTATTTTCCCGAGCCCTTCGTCAACGAAATTATGTACATAGTTCGCAACGACGCCTTCTCCGATCGAGAGCGAGGACGCGCGGCGCAGTGACATGTTTTCGCCGATCTTGGCGATGGTATCGGCAATGGCCTCCTCGATGCTCAGGCTCCCGACTCTCGCGGCCTTGATCCTCTCGACGTCGGGGCCGGTTGTGAGCGCCACATTCGCGATCATCTTCACCAGGCCTTGAAACAAATCGTTGCGTGCGACGAAATCCGTCTCGGAATTGACTTCGACGACGACACCTTTACGCCCTTCGACGGCGACACCGATGAGCCCCTCTGCGGCAATTCGGCCGGCTTTCCGCGCAGCCTTGGCGAGGCCTTTTTTTCGCAAGAGATCAACCGCCCGCTCCATGTCGCCGGCGGTTTCGTTCAGCGCGCCTTTGCAGTCCATCATGCCCGCGCCTGTGCGTTCGCGAAGCTCCTTCACCATTTGCGCGCTGATCGTGACCATGACCGATATCCTGATGGGTCGATTATTCCGCCGCCAATTCTTTGGCCTGGGCGATCCAGCCGTCCATCCGACCGGGGAGCCCCACCTCTTCGCCGATCTTGCGCGCGGCATCGCTGCTCAGTCCCGCCAATTGCCAGTAGTGGAAGATGCCGAGATCGTTGAGCTTCTTTTCGATGGCGGGGGATATGTGATGAAGTTTCTTGAGATCGTCAGCGACGCCACGGGGACCGGAGAGGACCTCGTAGCCTGGGCCTTCCGCAGCAGGAGGAAGCTCTTCGGTTATGGGCTCGGCAGCCGCACCCGCATCTATTCCGGCCTCGCCCTGCGCCCGCGAAATGCCGTCAATCGCAGCTTTGGCGATCAGATCGCAATAAAGGGTGATGGCGCGGCTCGCGTCGTCATTACCGGGTACGACATATGTGATCCCATCCGGATCGGAGTTCGTGTCCACAATCGCGGCGACCGGCAATCCGAGGCGCCGCGCCTCCTTGATGGCAATATCTTCTTTATTTGTGTCGATAACAAACAAGAGATCGGGTAGACCGCCCATATCCTTGATCCCGCCCAACGCGCGGTCGAGCTTGTCGCGCTCGCGTTGAAGCGTCAGCCGCTCTTTTTTGGTGTAGCCTTGCGATTCGCCGGAGGCCAACATCTCCTCGAGCTTGCGCAGGCGAGAAATCGATTGGGAGATCGTCTTCCAGTTCGTGAGCGTGCCGCCGAGCCAGCGCGAATTGACATAATATTGCGCGCTCTTCTTCGCTGCGGCGGCGATGGCGTCCTGCGCCTGACGCTTGGTCCCGACAAACAGGATGCGACCACCGTTGGCGACCGTGTCGCTCACGGCCTGCAAGGCGCGGTGCATCATCGGAACGGATTGCGCGAGATCGATGATGTGGATGTTGTTTCGGGCTCCGAAAATGTACTCCGACATTTTCGGATTCCAGCGGTGAGCCTGATGGCCGAAGTGAACGCCAGCCTCCAAGAGCTGGCGCATGGAAAAATCAGGAAGCGCCACGTGTTTACTCCGGTTAAGCCGCCGCGGACCCGTGTCAGGCTCCCCATTTCGGGATGCCCACCGGATGGCTGATGAGGCCAGGCCCGCGTGAGAGATTGCCGGCGTTATATAGGCACGCGATTGCCGGGGCAAGGAGTGCCGGCGAGGCTAAACTGCTTCGACCGCCACGACGCCAGGCACTGCCTTGATGGCTCCGGCGATCTGCGGAGACACCCGGAAGCGGCCCGGCAGCTTCACCTCGACCTCGGTGCCCTCGCCCAGCATGAGAATGAGCGCAACCTCGCCCTCCACCTTCTCCTTGACGGCCCCGTTGGGCGGCGGCTCCAATCGTTTGGCCACGCTCTCGATCGGCCCCTCCCCGCGCACGAATATGCGC
>CATPCO010000559.1 GCA_955652925.1 uncultured Xanthobacteraceae bacterium
CCGGTGAAGTTGCATGCCGTCTCACCTGCTCGAAGCTGCTTAACAGTAAGGCCGTCGTGATAATCTTTCTATTCGAGTGGCGAAATGGGTGACGCATGGATCTCATTATCCGGAACGCACGTCTTTCCGACCGGCCGGAGAGCCCGCCTGTCGATATCGGCGTGAAAGATGGGCGTATTGCAACAATTGAACCAGCTCTCGCTGCGCAGGGGCAGATTTACGATGCCGAAGGGCGCCTCGCCTGTCCCGGGCTGATCGAAAGCCACATCCATCTCGACAAATCGCGCATCATCGATCGCTGCGCGCCGCAGGAACGCAGCCGATACAGCCCGGTCACCGGCGTTAAGCCCCTCAAGAAAAGCATGTCGGTCGAGGACGTGCGTGCGCGGGCCGAACGCACGCTGCAGGAGTGCATCAAGCATGGCACCACCCGCATGCGCACCCAGGTGGAAGTGGATCCTGCAATCGGGATGCGCGGGTTCGAGGGCGTGCAGTCACTGATCGAGGACTACAAGTGGGCGATCGACATCGAGATCTGCGTGTTTCCCCAGGAGGGCTTGCTCAATTATCCCGGAACCGAGGAGCTTCTGATCGAAGGCCTCAAGCGCGGCGCGCGCGTGCTCGGTGGCGCGCCGCGTTACGATTCCGACGAAGCGGGCCAGATCAAGCGCGTTTTTGAGCTCGCGCGAGAATTCGATGTTGACATCGATATTCATCTCGACGTCGGCCCCGCGGCCGACAACATGAACATCTATCTCGTGCTCGAGCTCACGGAGCAGTTCAAGCGTGGCGGACGCGTCGTGGTGGGACATATGGCGAAGCTGTCGCTCCTGCCTCCTGAAGAAGTCGCGACGCTCGCGCGTCGCCTCGCCGATGCCGGGATCGCGGTCACCGTCCTTCCGGCGACGGATCTGTTCCTCATGGGCCGGGATCGCGATCATGCCGTCCTCCGCGGCGTTGCCAATGCCAACCTTCTCTGCGAGCACGGCGTCAACTGCTCGCTATCTTCCAACAACATCCTCAATCCCGCTACCCCTTATGGCGACTGCTCGCTCATTCGCATGGCCAATCTCTACGCCAACGTGCTCCAGGTTGACCGCGCCGAAGGTCTGCGCGATTGTTTTGCGATGCTTACCGAGCGCTCTGCACGCCTGCTCAATATAAAAGATTACGGATTCGCAACCGGGCATCCGGCCGATATCGTCATCATCAATGCCCAAATGCCGGAACAGGCCATCGCAGAAATCTCGCAGCCGCTTGCGGTGTTCAAGCGCGGCAAACAGACCGTGGAGTGGCCGGCGCCGAGCATCAGATATCAGAGGTCAGAGAAGCAAGGCGAACCTCTGCGTTCCCCCTGCTCGCAATAACCGAGGGGAAGAATTGCTTGTTCCACGCAGTTGCTAGGGGAACTGTGTGCATGCAGATACGTTGAACTGCGAGGAAGTGATCGTGCGGCTATGCATGCAAAACGAGAAAAAGAAACAGACGGAGCGGAAACCGGCGGCCTCCCAAAAAGAACGAGCAGAAAAGTTCCAGTGGACCGAGGTTGCACCGGTGGATCGGGATCGCTACGGCCGCCGGGCAGGCGAGATCATCGCGCAAGGCGCCTCGCGGCGCACTCTGAAAAAGCCACGCCGCCGCCGGTAATTCCGCGCGGGGCGGAACTGCGCACGCTCGCCCACGTTCCGGTCGGGAACGCACGGAACGGGTTCTATTCCGTCCGGTCGCGGAGCACATGATTCGTTCTTGCAAGGGCCTATTCACCCGGGCGGGTGCTGGCTGAAATATTCAGCGTCCTGCGGCGACTGTGTCCACTGCGCGTTGCCGCGCCATTCGAAATGCCGGGCCGCCATATCCGCTCCGTAGCGCACGCGAAAGAGGAGTGTGCGTGACGGACCGTTGACGTATTCGTGCAGCTCGCCCGGCGGATGCACCACGAATGAGCCCGGCACGATCTCAATCGTTTGCGCCGGTGTGCGCATCGCGCCGCCACCTTCGAAGCAAAAATAGATCTCGGTGGCCTGCGGATGGCAGTGATTGGGACTGATCTGGCCTGGCTCCCAACAGGCAACAGTTACGTCCCCCTCGCCGATCTTACCCAGTATCTTTTCCACATGGCGCGCGGGATTCCATTCCTGCTCTGTCTTGAGATGAAAAACGTGCATGGAGTCGCCCTCATCATTTTCATCGCTGCATCATCATTATCGTGATTAATCGAGGCCCGCGGCAAGTAGCCACAGGGGATCGGATAATCAGAAGCCCCGATTGAGCGGATCGAAGCGACTCCCGGAAGCGCATCCGGCGGGTCAGGTGCAGCCGATTAGTGCAATGAGCCTACAAGACGCGAGCGCCACCGAATCATTGGGATAAGTCGATCACCCGCTCCCCCGCGGGCGCCTGGAACCTTGATACCGCTTCGCGCGCGGCTAGCCTTTCAGGCTGGCCCGATTCGCCGGCCGCTGCGACTTTTTTGATGCCTGGCCCCTTGCGCTCCCAACCTCTTCTTCCGCTGGAATTGCCAAGTCCAGGCGAGACATGGATCGAGCGCCTCACAGGCCAGCTCGACGACCCGAATCGAACCTCGGGCTTCCTGGAAGACGCGGAACAGGCAGTGCAAGCTTGTCCGGGCCATCCCGGCATTTTGATTCTGGCGACCGTTTCGGCGCTTCTCGATCAGAAGCCGGAAAAGGCATTCGCTTTCCTCAAACGCCTGCGCAAATCACAGCAGCGAAGGCAGACGGACTATCTACTTGAGGCGCTCGCGCTCTTTCAAACTCGCAAGTCCCATGCAGCTCGCGTGCTGCTCGAACGTCATGCAATGACGAATTGGTGGGACGCGTGGCGCGTTTTTCCTGCCGGTCAGGCACGCTTCCGTTGGCTGGCGGACCAAGTCAACGGGATTATGGGCCGCGTCGACCCGTACCGCCGGACGAAACGCCCCAACCCAAAACGCGCCACCACAAGACCAACCAAGAAACCCGAAAGCCCGGTGCGACAGCGGTCCAGCGCCGATCGAACCGGACCACTCTCCCCAGCCGTCACAGACCTCGCCTCATCGGCAGCGGGTCTGCCGGAGATCGCAATCGAGATTCCATTCATGATCGAATTTGAACTCGCGCCGCTCGCATCCACGACGGCCCGTGCACCGGAGCGGGACGGATGCTGGTGGCGGCTGCGCGAGCGCCTCGCGCACCTGAGTCTCGCTCAGGGATTTGATGAGCTGCTGTGCCTGCCGCAGCTCGTGGGGGTTGAACCCCTGTGGCATCAGATCGAAACCGTACGCAAGGTGCTCAAGCAATTTCATGGGCGGGTGCTTCTCGCCGACGAGGTAGGCCTCGGTAAAACGATCGAGGCAGGCATGGTACTCAAGGAATATCTGGTGCGCGGAATGGCCGAGCGCGTCCTGGTGCTCACGCCGGCCGCGCTGGTCGGCCAGTGGCAGGAAGAGCTGGAAACGAAGTTCGGGGTCAGCTGTGTAACCACGCACGACGTGCTGGCGCGCGATGATCCCGATTCTTTCTGGCGCCAGAAGCGCCTGATCGCATCTATCTCGACCGCGCGACGCCAGGACCATGCCGAACGACTGCGCGGGCACAATTTCGATCTTGTGATCGTGGACGAGGCGCATCACCTGGGTGACCGATCGAGCCAGAGCTGGAAACTCGTCGACGCGCTCAACAAGCGCTTTCTGCTGCTGCTTTCGGCAACGCCGGTGCAGAACAATCTGGTCGAGCTTTATAACCTGCTCACGCTGCTCAAGCCGGGCATTTTCAAGACGCAGAAGGAATTTCGCTCGGCCTACATGACGCCGGGTAATCCGCGCCGCCCGGCGAATCCGCAGCGTCTACGGGAGCTGATGCGCGGGGCAATGATCCGTAACACCCGCGCGGTTGTTGCCCTCAAGCTGCCGAGTCGCCATGCCTTGACCATCAAAGTCGATGCCAGTGCGGAAGAGCGGCAAGCCTATGCCGATCTCGCCGAGGCTGCGCGCGCGCTATCGTCGGAGCCCGGCCGTCATGGCCTGTCGCTGCAGCACCTCCTGAGCGCGGCGGGCTCTTCGCCGGCCGCCGCTGCTGCGTCGCTCGCGCGCTTAGCAACGCGCCATCCCGATTCGGTCTGGCAGAGACTGGCGCAACGCTGGGCCGCATCCGCGAGGGCGGCAAGGAATCGGCACTGATCGAGCTGCTCCATCGCAATCCCTCGGAGAAAAAGCTCGTCTTCGTCCATTCGCGCGAGACGCTCCTAAGGCTTGCTGAACTACTCGCGACAAAGGGCATAGCCTTTGCGCGCTTTGACGGTAGCCTGAGCGCAACGGCAAAAGATGCAGCGATTGCCGAATTCCGCGAACACGTGCCGGTTTTGCTCTCGACGGAATCAGGCGGCGAGGGGCGCAACATTCAATTCTGCAACACTTTGATCAATTTCGACGTACCCTGGAATCCCATGGCGATCGAGCAGCGCATCGGCCGTATCGATCGCATCGGTCAAAATCGAGAAGTGTTCATCTTCAATCTGGTGACGCGCGGCACCTTGGAGGAGCAGATGCTGAAGCTACTGGACGAGAAGATCTCGATGTTCGAGCTGGTGGTGGGAGAAGTCGGGGCTATTCTCGGCGGACTTGAAGAAGAGCGCGATTTCTCCACACTCATATTGGACGCATGGCTCAACGCGACAGAGACGGGACGGGCCCAGGCCTTTGAGTCGATCGGGCGGCGCCTCGATGAGGCACGACACAGCACGAAGGCGCCAAG
Organism: uncultured Xanthobacteraceae bacterium; assembly: GCA_955652925.1. GTDB lineage: Bacteria > Pseudomonadota > Alphaproteobacteria > Rhizobiales > Xanthobacteraceae > VAZQ01. Next base: position 4,752 of record CATPCO010000559.1, read on the forward strand.
GCGCTGGATGAGGCGCTGTTCGCGCAGGATTTCGAGGCTGCGTGAGGACTCCAGATGGGCGCGCTCCGCGATTTCGTTGCCGAGGTGATCGAGCTTGAAGGCGCAGCGGTCGAACCGGTCGAACCCGACGGTCTCGACATACTGGCGCCCGCGCCGCTGCGCTCCAGGATGGGCTGGGCCGAACTGACGCGGCTCGGATTTGGAGCAACGCTCGCTGCGGGTGCGGTGCCGGTCGGATTGGAAGGGCAGTGGCTTGATCGCTTCGGTGCATTATTTGGGGAACGCGGACGCTGGGCCGAGCGCCAGATGCCCCTGGGCACCCCGGTTCCTGCGCCGAGCGATCCTGAGCGCCTGATCGATCACGCATTTGATCTACCCAACGCAACTTGGCGGTTGCGCGGCGTCTCTCCCGGCTGGGCGCGCTGTCTCCTGCTCTCGTTTCGTTACACGGCAGTCTCCGACGACAAGCGCGAGGGCCTGGTCTGGCTCGGTTTCAATCAAAGCACCGGCGCAGTCGTGACCGACCTACTTTTAGAACTTCGTCCATTCGTGCTGGCGCAGGACGCCTGGAGCGCACCTGATCCTACCGTTCACCAAATGGCTGGGCAGCGCTGGGACAGCGCAACATTGAGCGCGCGGGTTTCCCCGCTGCTGAAGCATTCAGTGCAGCGGGAGCTTGAGCCATTCTTGCGCGCCATGAGACGGCGCCTCGAACGCGACCGTGCCCGCATCCACGATTATCACAACGACCTGCGATTCCATTCGCTGCGCCGATTGGCTGCGCTTGCCGGGGCCGCAACCGAGAAGGCTGAGGCCGAGCGCAAACGCGAAACTCTGCGGCTCGCGGCGATTGAACGCGAATATGCCGCCAAAATCGACGACCTGCGTCACAACTATGCCTTGCGCGTAACCGTCAACTGGGTGCAGGGACTCGAATTATTTGTCCCCGTGCAACGTTATGAGGTGCTGATCAAACGCCGCAAAGGGGAGCGGGTGGTGTGGCTCGATTGGCACGTGTTGCTGCGCGTTGCCGAGATGCCAATGAGCGACAGGGGGTTGGGCATCGAGCGCACGCGGCTTGTCTGCGATGATCGCCTCCATCTGACCGATCCCGCCGGCCAGGCGCCGTGTCGTTCGTGCCGGAGGGCGTGGTGCCGCGCATGTCACGCCAAATGCCCGCGCTGCGGAGCCCGTGACCCGGATTGAGCCCGCCGAAGCGTTCGTGAGGCAGCCAACTCTACCGCAGATATTCCGGCAGCAGTTCAGGATCTCACGCCGGCGCAAGCAGCCGCATCAGCGGGCGCAGATCAACTGTTTGATCAAGCCTCCAAACGGTCGCGATGATGGCATCGACGTCACAAGCTGGGCATCCCGTGGATGCAAGGGCTCTCACCTTCTCTTCAATGTCGGCATCCGTCATGGGCAGCGCGAGGCTGCCGCGTGCGTGCCCCACCTCCGTGCGCAATACATTATCTCCCGTGGTCCGCACCTCCACGCGTGCTGCTCCGACCGCAACTGCCGGATCGGCTTGCGCTTGGACGCGTTCGCGCAACACAACGACCGCTGGATCAATTGCCGCGGTTTCGGAATATTCGGGTAGCCCCGCCGCACCGAACAGGAACGCCACCGCGACGCTGTGATGAATGCTGATCTTTGCGTCGCGCGCATTGTTCACTGGCCGGTCCGCACGCGTGAGCAGCAGCGGATGTCCGGTCACCGTGACCGACGCAATGTCGCCGGCCGCGAGCGCGAATCGTCGGCGCAGATTGAGACAGGCGTCGATCACGGGATGCAAGACAATGCCGCAAGGGTAAGGCTTGTAGGTATTCTTCGCCATTTCCCAGCTCCTGCCCAGATCTGCGAAGAGCACGTCCGTTTTGAGCTGATCTCCCGTCGCTTGCGCCCAGCCCTGTGGGCCTTCGATGGCGCGCTCCGCCGCGCTCACGCCCGCCTCTGCCGCAAGCGCCGACAACAGGCCGCCTCGCGCG